>CAMGMW010000192.1 GCA_946059285.1 uncultured Clostridia bacterium | reverse complement strand
ATCCGCTTCCTTTCGACATCATTATAATGTCCGAAAATCGACGATGCAAGCATTATTTTCGTTCAACGGGCGAAGAACACACCGCAGATCCTGCGGCGGAAGAAAGCTTACAAAATTGTAAGAAAAAAAGAGAGGATTTTGTCACTTTCTTTTGCTATACTTTGTTTATAGAAGCTGTAAAGAGGGAGGCGAGGCGTATGAATCGCGCACTGTGGACCCTGGCGGTTCAGGGCATGAGAAGAAAAAAGCGAAGCAGCATACTATTGCTGTTGATTCTTTCTTTGTCCTTTGCCTTTGCGGTGGTCAGCCTGTCGGTAACGGGCAGCATCAGCAGAACCAATGAAGAATACCGGTATAACACCTATGGGGCGTGGTATGGTGCAATCCCTTCCGGAAAGGAGACAGACGAGGCATTTCTGCGCGGGTGCGAATGGCTGGAACAACTGGGCATTTCCCGCTGCTACGGCATGATCTCCGGGGATTCCGGGTTTACCGGTATCGGGACGATGGATGAGGCGTTTTTGGAGATCGGCAGAATATCGCTGCTGGACGGACACTTTCCGAAGCATGCAGGGGAGATTGCCATGGAGGCAGATGTCCTGAGCGCAATGGGATACGATTATAGCATCGGTCAGGAAATCACCGTTTGGGTCAACTTCCCTGCGGGAAAGCATACAGTTTCCGTGCAGCAGAGCTTTACGCTCTGCGGCGTGCTGCGGGAATACTCAGACCTCTGGGTGCTGAAAAACAATACGCAGGACCGACGGCTGAACGGCGCGATGATCACCGAGGCAGACGCGCAGAAGCTGCTGGAAGCGGCAGAAGCGGAAGCCCGTGAAATGCAGAAGACGGCCGCAGAAGCCGGCGAGGTGCCGGAAATCGCGTTGGAGCAGGTAACGCCGCAGTACTTTTTCACAGTACGGCAGGGCTCGGAAGCGGACATGGTGCGGCAGGTCAACGACTATCTGTCCTCCTCCCGCACAGGAATCGGCGGCAGTCAGTTCTGTGTCAACTCCATTGCTTATCACAACAGCTATAAGGAGAACTACGATTACTTCTACGTCGGTCTGATTTTTTCCGTTACACTGCTTTCAATCATTTGTGTTTATGCCATTCAACTGCAGGAGCAGGTGCGTCAAATTGCTGTGTTTCGCAGCATCGGCATCACCAAACGGCAGTTGCGCCGAATGATGCTTTACGAAACGCTGTGCCTCTGCGTCCCGGCAATTGTGCTCGGTCTTGGCGGCGGTGCGCTGGGCACCTGGGCAGTGCTGTGGCTGACGGTATATTCGGGCTCGACACTGATTCAGGTGGACATTCCCTTTTCCGTGCTGCTGCCTGTGATGTTGACTTGGCTGCTGAGCGTGTTTTTTGCCAGACTTGCCGTGTTCCAAATCGCCCTGCGTGCACCCCTGACCGGACGGTTCCGTATGGAAAGCCGCAAGGCCCGCCGCTACCGAAATCTGCGCAAGGTCACGGTGATTGTTCTGTCCTGCCTGCTTTGCGCGGTGATGATCTTCACTGTTCTGGAATCTCTCCATCCTTCTTATCTTAAGGATTACTGGAGCAAGGCTCCGTCCTATGTGGTCTACGCTATTTCCGACCCCGAAGGGAGACCGCGCACGGTGACAGAGCGAAAAACCGAACAGATGGCTCGCATCCCGGGTATCGCCGATGTACAGGGGCTGGGGGAGCTGAGCGCGGAACTGAGCTTCGGCGGCATGGACGGAAACGCATTGGCGGCGGCTTTCCGGGAGGCAGCAGGCAATTATCCTGACAGTATGACCGTTACACTGTACGCAATCGATGCAGAAGGCTGGGAGGGAACCTTTGATCTGGAGGCAGCCGGGGTGGACATGGACGCCTTCCAACGCGGGGAACAGGTGGCGCTGTGCTTCCCCATTGACCTTGACGGCAGCGTTTCCTATCCCGATGGGGAGCAAAGCTACGGTGAGATCGGGCTGTCAGCTGGTGACAGTATCGTCCTGAGCGTCTATGCGGACGCCGCCGAGCCCATCGGCGGGACAACGGCGCAGGTGGGCGGAATCCTCTATTTCTCTCCCAGAACGAATAACCGGCTTTTGGCCGGCGTCTATGATCCCTATACCGTCGTCTGTTCGGAAGCGTTTCTGGCAAATCTGCTGTCTGCGTTGGAGCCGGGGCATTACTGGGGCAAATATCTGACCGGCAGCACCTTCGGCTATGGGCGAGTTTATGTGTATGCCGACCTGAATGCCGAGTATTTGTCTACCGATTCTGCGATGGCGGAACTGTGTGCCGAAAATGATTTACTCCTTTCCAACCGGCGCGAGGAGTACGGCTCATATATTCAAGAGCATCTTCAGACGTTGATTCTGCTTTTCTCCAGCGGAGGCTGCATTGCGCTGGTGCTGCTTCTGATTTTGGGAAACACATTGACGCTGGAGGCGGAGCACGAGAAACGGAGTTACGGGATCCTGCAGTCCCTCGGCATGTCCACACGGCAGATGAAGGTTGCGCTTTTCAGGAAATCGCTGATGCGCGGCGGCATTGCGGCGGGGTGCGGATGGCTGATTTATGGCGCCTATCTGGTCGTCACGGCATGGATTGAGCGGAAGCAGCGGCTGGATTTGCTGGAAGAAGCCTACAGCATCGGTGCGCTTCTTGAATCGCAGATCCGTGCGCTCTGGAGAGACGGCGCCGACCTCCGGATGCTGCTGCTTCTGACCGCAGCGGGAGTCGTCCTGATACTTCTCGTATCGCGGATCGCAAAGCGGGGGCTGTTCCGGGTGGATCTGATGACAAAATTGCGGGATGAACATTAGCGTGTGTTCGCACTTCCGCTTAAAGGCTGAATTTTGGTCTGTTTTCCGCCATGCTGCGTTGCATTCCCTTGAAATACACAAAGTATTCCTGCGGAAATGCGGCTTGCCTGACGAAAAACGGCCTCAAAATCAGCGCATTTCCGGTAGTGTGAACACGCTATAGAACGGAGAAGAACGATGGAAATTATTTTATCGGCAGAAAACCTATATAAGACCTATGTAACCTCCTCGGGAGAGGTGCACGCGCTCAACGGAGTAAGCGCGGTTTTTGAAAAAGGACTGTTTTATGCCATTATCGGCCGAAGCGGTTCAGGGAAATCCACACTGATGCACATACTGAGCGGACTTGACCGACCGACAGAGGGGAAAGTCGTGATAAACGGGACCGACCTGTTTTCTTATTCAGACGAGAAGATGGCGATTTTTCGCAGGCGGCATATGGGGTTTGTGTTTCAGCAGTTCAACCTGCTGGATGAATACACTGTGCTGAACAACATTTGTATGCCCCTAAAGCTGGACGGACGCAAGGCGGATCCCCGGTTCCTTGCGGAGGTCACGGCGCTTCTGGGTCTGGCAGATAAGCTGAAAAAATATCCCTCTGAGCTTTCCGGCGGGGAGCAGCAGCGGGCGGCGATCGCACGGTCGGTTATAGCAAAGCCACGCTTGATCTTTGCCGACGAGCCGACCGGAAATCTGGACAAAAAGACTGGGGAGGATACTCTG
>CAMGMW010000191.1 GCA_946059285.1 uncultured Clostridia bacterium | reverse complement strand
CTGATTGCGGCGTTATGACGTGGGATGTTCCCACTGCAGCCGATTGCCCCTCCTGTGGACAGACCCTGTTCAAAAAATCCGGGCGCGGTTCAATGAAGCCCTTCTGTATCAATGAAAACTGTAAGGATTTTCTGCCGGAGGATAAACGTGGCTACAAGCGCAGAATGCCGAAAGCAACGACAGATACCGTGGAAAATGCCGAAGAATTGCCGGAAGGCAAAAAGCCTGTGAAGAAAAAGACAAAAAAGGGGAAAGCATGACAGAAATCAAGGTGATCGGCGCCGGCTTAGCGGGTACCGAAGCTGCATGGCAGCTGGCACAACGGGAATTCCGAGTAAACCTTTACGAAATGAAGCCCACAAAAATGACACCGGCCCACCACAGTGAGGATTTTGCCGAACTGGTTTGTTCCAACTCTCTGCGGGGTGACCGTCTTGAAAACGCAGTTGGGCTATTGAAAGAAGAACTGCGGCGACTCGGCAGTCTGATTATTTCCTGTGCGGACGCGACCCGCGTTGCTGCCGGCGGCTGCCTTGCGGTAGACCGCTACGGCTTTTCGAGTATGGTGACAAAGAAAATCCGTTCTCATCCGAACATCACCGTTATTTCTGAAGAGGTTTCAGCCGTTCCCGCAGGTCCTGTAATTGTAGCCACGGGTCCGTTAACCTCCGATGCACTGGCGGATGCTATTCAGGACTACTTCGGTCAGTCGGATTACCTTCACTTCTTTGACGCTGCGGCGCCACTGGTGACACTGGACTCCATTGATATGACACACGCCTGGTATGCCTCACGCTACGACCGCGGTACGGCGGACTATATCAACTGTGCGCTGAATCGTGAGGAATATCTTTCCTTTGTCCGTGAGCTTGCTGCCGCGGAAGAAGCAGAGGTACACGGCTTTGAGGATAAAAACGTCTTTGAGGGCTGCATGCCGGTAGAGGTGATGGCGCGGCGCGGTGTCGATACGCTCCGATTTGGTCCGCTGAAACCGGTGGGGCTGCGTGACCCGGCAACCGGGAAGGAGCCGTATGCCGTTGTGCAGCTCCGCCGTGATAACGCTGCCGGAAATATATACAATCTGGTCGGTTTCCAGACACATCTTCGTTTTCCGGAGCAAAAACGCGTCTTTTCCATGATTCCCGCTCTGCATGAGGCGGAATTCGTGCGATACGGCGTGATGCACAGAAACACGTTTTTAAATTCCCCCAGACTGCTGGATCAGACTTATGCGGACCGCCGTGATCCTTTGGTGGCTTTTGCAGGTCAGATGACCGGCGTGGAGGGCTATGTGGAATCATGCGCATCCGGCTTCCTTGCTGCGGTGTCAATGGCGGCAAAATTGCAGGGCAAGCCGATACCTGACTTCGGAAAGATCACTGCGATCGGTGCGTTGGCGCATTACATCTGCGATCCTTCCATCACCTCTTTTCAGCCAATGAATGTAACTTTTGGTATCCTTGCGCCGCTGGAACAGCGTGTAAAAGGGAAAGCAAATAAAAATCTGGAGATTGCCAACCGTGCGTTGGCGTATTTAGAGACGATAGAAATTTGAAATGAGGGTTGAGCATGAAGATCATCATTGACGCAATGGGCGGCGATCATGCGCCGGACGCGGTTGTTCTGGGGGCTTTGCAGGCCGCAAAAGAGTTCAAAGTGGAAATTGTTTTGGTTGGGCGTGGTGCCGAGCTGCTGGCAAGCATGAAGTTGCATGGCTTTGAAACGCTCCCTGAGGGTGTAGAGATTGCCAACGCGGAGGATATGGTGGACATGCACGATGATCCAACGCAGGTAATCCAGCAGCATCGTGGGTCTTCCATGGTAGTAGGTCTTAAAATGCTGGCGGACGGCGGCGGAGATGCGTTTATCTCTGCCGGAAATACTGGCGCGTTGTTGACCGCTTCCACTTTGATGGTCAAACGGATCCGCGGTATCCGCCGTGCGGCTTTCGCGCCCATGATGCCGACGGAACAGGGACATGCTGTTTTGATTGATGCCGGTGCAAACAGCGAATGTTCACCGGAATTCCTGATGCAGTTTGGATGCATGGGCTCTTTCTATGCACAAAAGGCTTTGGGTATGGAACGTCCCCGCGTCGGTCTTCTGAACAACGGAACAGAGGAGGGAAAGGGCGACGCGCTGCGCAAGGAAGCATATTTGCTTTTGAAAAAAGCGGATGAAAAAGGTTTGCTTCATTTTGTCGGCAACATTGAGGCGAGAGATGTACCTTTGGGCGCGGCTGATGTGATTGTCGCAGACGGCTTTTCCGGCAATGTGCTTTTGAAATCAATGGAGGGTACGGCAATCTTCATGTCCCATATGATGAAGGACATGTTCAAAGGTTTCTTCCCCAAATTGGGTGCGCTTTTCTGCAAGAAATCCATCAACCGCATTCGCAAAACGATGGATTATCGGGAAACCGGCGGCTCTGTGGTGATTGGTATCAGCAAACCCGTCATCAAAGCGCACGGCTCCTCCGACGCACTTGCAATCCGCAGCGCGATCCGTCAGGCGATGAATGCCGTTAACAGCGGTTTTTGCGATGAAATCCGTGCGAATATAGCGCAAATGACGCTCTTGCGGGAGGTCGACAATGCTGAGTGAACTGGAAAAGACACTGGGCTATTCCTATCGTGACAAGACACTGCTTCGCATGGCGCTGTCGCACACCTCTTATGCCAACGAGATATATAAGGATACCTTCCGAAGCTACGAACGCTTGGAATTCCTCGGTGACTCGATTCTCGGCTTTGTGACGGCTGACTTTCTCTACAGAACGTTCCCGAATAAGTTGGAAGGTGAGCTCTCCCGCATCCGTGCGGAGCTTGTATGCGAAAAAAATCTGGCGAATGTTGCGGAGCAGCTTTCACTGGGAGATTACCTGCTGCTGGGCAACGGCGAAGAGCAAACCGGCGGGAGGCATCGTGCCAGTATTACCTCCGACGTGGTGGAAGCACTGATCGCCGCGGCATATCTAGACGGCGGTTTTGAGGCGGCGAAGGGGATTGTGCAGCGGCTGATCCTGCCGCAGCTAACAGACGTTGAGAAAACACACGACTACAAAACAGAGCTGCAGGAGCTGGTGCAGCGCAAAAAGGATCAGCATTTATCCTATGCGCTGGTTTCCGAATGCGGACCGGATCATTGCAAGGAATTCACCGTCAGTGTCAGTCTGAACGGCACGGTTGTGGGGGATGGTCGCGGAAGCAGCAAAAAACGCGCGGAGCAGGCTGCGGCAGCCGAAGCGATCCGCCGATTATTTCCTAAGGCTTGATTCAGAATTCAGTATCATGGATCTTTTTCCGAGTTGGGACAGAATGCAGAATACGGATAGTACCGGAGCAACGCTCCGGTACTGTTTTTATGCAGAGTAATAATGACGCTTTTTGAAAGGTCTGAAGCTTTGAAAGCCAAAACATATGGCAGCGCTACCAGGGCTGTTTGTTCTGCGGCGCAAGCTTCAGGAGGAACAGGAAAAAGACTGCTTAAGGACAGAAAAGCATGATAAAACAGGAGATCTACTGCAGAGCATGACCGTTCAGAC
>CAMGMW010000190.1 GCA_946059285.1 uncultured Clostridia bacterium | reverse complement strand
GATTTCGGTCGGCGGCGACAGCATGGAACCGACCTATCATGACGGAGACAAGGTGTTTGTTGAAAAATGCGACTCCGTCGATGTCGGCGAGATCGGTATTTTCGTTGTCAACGGCGAGGTCTTCATCAAGGAGCGCGGCAACGGCTGTCTGCTCTCGCATAATGAAAAGTATAAGCCCATACGCCTCTCCGAGCATGACAGTGTGTTCTGCTGCGGAAGAGTTGTGGGAATCATGCAAGGATAATTTATCATTTGTTGTATAACAAAACTCAAATATTTTGATTCCAACTGAAATTTGTATGGGAAGGCCGGCTCTTTCTCTGCATCAAAATACTGTGATCCCCTCTTTTTCCTCTGCCTCACGGAGAAACGCTTTGAGAACCGGAGTCGGGATGGCATAGTTCATCAGAGAGCCGTCCTTCTGACCGAGGGTACACATCCCGATGACCTCGCCGTGCGCATTGAAAAGAGGTCCGCCGGAATTACCGCCGACCGTGGGTGCGGAATACATGATATACCGCTCACCGGAAATGAAGCGCTCCTGGTCGCTCACGATGCCGTCCAGCATACAGATCCCCTGCCCTTTGCTGTTGCCGATGGCGTAGACCTTTTCCCCGATGGTCACATCACCGTCGGCAAAAGTGATCGCAGGTGCGGCAAGGTCGTCCGATACGATCAGCGCCATATCCCGCCGCACATCGGCGTAAACGATGTCAAACGCGAACCTGCGCTTGTCTGCCGTTACTCCGATCAGACTGTCCGCCGCCTGCACACGGGTGGCGGTTTCTTTTGTAAATACCACATGGGCATTGGTCAGCACATAGCCGCCCGGCAGAACCATGCCGGTTCCGCTCCCGACGCAGTCCCCTTTGTCGGCAGTCAGTTCGACCACGCTGTTTCGGTTGCGGCGGTAGATTTCCGGTGCGTCCAAGATGTCGGACGAGACGGGCACCGCCTTTTTTTGCTTCGCAGCTTGCTCCATAGCGGCACGCTTTTCTTCTCTCGCTTTGCGGGCAAGATACGCTGTTTCGGTGGAAAAAGTCTCCCCACACGCTTCGCAGCGGTATGTATAGAACACATTTCCGTCGGTCAGCTTATGAGAAATCAGTTTCAATGCGCCGCTCCCGCAGGAGGCGCAGCTTTGCGCTTTATAGTCCATAGTTCCCCTCTCTGTACGCCTTGAATTTTTCCAGTTCCTCTGGCGTGATGACATTCCGTGACGAGGAAAGAACCTTGTTGCAGTCCTCACGCGTAATTCTTTGTGCCTCGCCCGTCAGCACTTCCCGCTTGTACGGCTCCAGCTTGATTTTCTCGCAAATGGCGGTCACATCTCCGCCGCCGTAGCCCTCCAGCGCCCACGCCAACTTGGAGAGATCGACATCCCCCTCTTTGGCAATGCCGCCGAGCGCACGGTTGACAAGAAACTCCCGCGCCGCCTGATCGGGAACGCCGACATAAATCTGCGTATCGAACCGACCGCCGCGAAGCATGGCGGAATCGAGCGCCCACGGGCGGTTGGTGGCGGCGATGAGCAAAAGCATCTTGTTTGCGGTCGGCTTGAAGCCGTCCACTTTCGTGAGGAAGGTCGCCACAAAGCGCGCCATTTCCGCATCCACGCCGCCGGTGCCGTCTCCGCGCTTGGAAGCCACCGAATCGAACTCATCAAAGAAAATGATGGCTTTTTCGTGTTTTTCGGCTTCGGCAAACAGGCTGTCAAGCTGCTTGGAGCTGTCGCCCATGTACTTGGAAATCAGATCCTGACAGTTGACGGCGAAAAACTCCGCATCCACCTCGCCCGCAATCGCGCGGGCGATAAAGGTCTTGCCCGTGCCGGGAGGACCGTAAAGCAGAATCTTCCCGCCGGCGCGGATGTGGTACTTCTCGGCGAGTTCGGGCTTCTGCATGGGAGACAGCACCTTGAAGGTGATCTGCTCCTTGACATCCTCCAGCCCTGCCACATCGGCAAAAGTGATCTTGTCCGACGCGCCCGACGGCTGTACCGGTGTAAACGACGGCTTTTCTTCTGCTTTCGGAAGGTCGTTTTCATTTCCCATGGCACTGGTCACGGGCTTTTTGCCGGAGCATCCCGTTTTTACGAAATCGAGAATCTTCGCCGCCAGCTTGTGATATTCCATTTTGACATCATAGGACTTTGCCCCGACGGAAATCTGATTCGCCAGCTCCGCCGCGCGGAGAAACGCCTCCCGCGCCGCCGGAATATCCCCGGCGGCGTAAAAGTCCTTCGCTTGTTGATAGAAGCTCTTGTAGGCTTCAATTGTAGGTTGGTTGTTCATAATTATTTATAAGCTCGCTGCTTCAGGATTTTTTAATATCACCGTCGGTGCAATGTATGGTGTATGAGCCGGTGTTGTCATTCCAATAGTAGTTCTTGACAATAGCAATCCACTGTGCCTTCGTGCCTTTGAAAGTGATTGAGGTCAAGTTGGAGCAACCCTTGAACGCACCATCTCTGATGCTTTTCACACTGTCGGGAATCGTGACGCTCGTAAGGCCTGTGCAACCGGAGAACGCACAACCGTCGATCAATGTGACGCTGTCCGGAATCGTGACGCTGGTCAGGCTTGTGCAACCCCTGAACGCATAATCTCCGATGCTTGTCACGCTGTCCGGAATCGTGACGTTTGTCAGGCCTGTGCAATCGGAGAACGCGCTTTTTGCTATGCACCTCGTTCCGGGTTTTATCGCATAAGCCCCTGAAAAAATAATCTTCGCTTTGATCAGATGATTACCGATATAAAGCACGCCGTTTTCCCAGTTGGAAGAATTTATGTAATACGCAGTATCCTCGAACGCCGCGTCGCCGATCGATGTGACGCTGTCCGGAATCGTGACGCTCGTAAGGCCTGTGCAACCGTAGAACGCATAACCGCCGATCCACGTGACACTGTTTCCGATTGTGACGCTTTTAAGGCTCGTGCAATCGCTGAACGCCCCGCTGTTGATCGATGTGACGCTGTCGGGAATCGTGACGCTCGTAAGGCTATTATGAATCTTTAGAAGTTCTAAAACAGGAGTTGGAAAGATATCTTAAACCCGTTCGAAATCCAGAGTACAACGAACCCGCGATAAATTACCTTTTGCGTTTTATTTGTGAAAATGCTATAGAGGTGAATAGTTATTTTAATTACAAGTCTAATCTTGAAAATGTAAAGCATACTGACGAACCATACGAAGAAAGAATTATTAACTTCTTTTTGGAAGAGCGTGGAAAAAATAGCATTTCATATAAATTAATACAAGAAATATATTCTGGCGTTGTTATGGCATCCGTTGTTACTACCGGAGAGGTTAATTTTGGAGATAATCCCTATAATATTGACAATGTTCTAATAGACAGTAGCTTTATTTTCCGCCTTTTAGATCTTCAGACACATTATGAGTACGAGGCGGCGCAATCAACGTACGAAGCCCTGAAACAAAGAGGATGTAAGTTTTGGGTGTTGCCTGGGACTTTGTTGCAAGTAGTTAAAACTATTCAGGCTTTTTCAAAAAAATATTCCCCTGCCGCGGGCAAAGTAATTAATCCATATG
>CAMGMW010000189.1 GCA_946059285.1 uncultured Clostridia bacterium | reverse complement strand
AAAATCGTCCTTTATTCTTTTGCAAAAGTGTAACACATCATTGACAAACCCACAAAATTTCCCGCCGCACGAATGGGAAAGCGCGTCCCGCCGTTATTTCCGATTTTGGTACCGCTCGATGGCAATACGCAGCAGCTCCAACGCCCGTTCCAGTTCCTCCTCGCAGCGGACATAGGCAATCCGGATTTCGCTGACCCCGGCGCCCGGCGTGGCATAAAAGCCGCTGCCCGGCGCAAACATGACTGTTTCACCGTTATCCTCGAATTCCTTCAGCAGGAACATTTGAAAGTCCTCCGCGTCGTCCACCGGCAGCTTCGCCATGGTGTAAAACGCACCCTTCGGCTCACAGGTCACAACGCCGGGGATTTCCAGCAGTTTCCGATAGCAGACGTCCCGGCGGCGCTGGTATTCCTCCCGCGTTTGTTCAAAATAGTCCGCCGGAACGCTATACAGCGCCGCGGCGCCGACCTGGTCCAGCGTTGCCACCGACAGGCGCGCCTGCGATAGCTTTGTCACGCCCGCCATAAGCTTCCGATTTCGGGTGATCAGCGCGCCAATCCTTGCACCGCAGGCGCTGAATCGTTTTGAAACGGAATCAATCAGCACGAGATTTTCCTCTATCCCCGGAAGCCTCGCCGCCGTCGTCAGCTCACCGCCGTCATAAATGAATTCCCGATAAACCTCATCGCAAATCAAATACAGATCATGCTCCACGGCAATTTGCGCAATCAGCCCCAATTCCTCCTGTGTCAGCACCGTGCCGGTGGGATTGCCGGGATTGGTAATCAAAATCGCACGCGTGTTCTGATTGATCTGCGGCACGATCTGCTCCCGGCGGGCAAAGCGGTAGCCATCCTCCGGTGCAGTCTGAATGGGACGGATCTTTCCCCCTGCCATGCTGACAAAGGAATGATAGTTGGGATAAAACGGCTCCGGGATCAATACCTCACTGCCTTCGTCAAGAATGCACAGCATGGTCATCAGCAGTGCCTCACTGCCGCCGGTGGTGATGAGAATGTCATCCTCATCAAGGGGAACACCAAGGCGGGCATAATACCGCTGCACCGCTGCGATCAGAGGCGGGATACCGGGGGATGGCGCGTATGCCAGTACCGTCTCCCGGTAATTTGCAATCGCCTCAAAATACGCGGGGGGCGTCTGAATATCCGGTTGTCCGATATTCAGATGATGGATCCGGATACCGCGCTTCTGTGCCGCGCTGGCATAGGGGTAAAACTTTCGGATGGGCGAAAGCTCACAGGCTTCGATTTTTTTGGATAGCTTCATTGAAAATACCTCATGATGAGTGGATAGAACGCGGGAGTATGCCTTCCGTCCTCTGCTCAGGCTTCCGCAAGGATACGTTCAACAGCGTCAGTCTTTTCCCACGGCAGGTCCAGATCGGTACGACCGAAATGACCGTACGCCGCAGTCTGCTGATAGATGGGGCGACGCAAATCCAGCGCGCTGATGATAGCCGCGGGGCGGAGATCAAAGCATTCGCGCACGATTTCGCTCAGGCGCAGGTCACTGAGTTTGCCTGTGCCGTAGGTGTCTACCAGCACGGATACCGGCTGTGCAACGCCGATGGCATAGGCAAGCTCGATCTGACATTTTTTCGCCAGTCCCGCCGCAACCAGGTTCTTCGCAATATACCGCGCCATATACGCTGCACTGCGGTCAACCTTCGTTGGGTCCTTACCGGAGAAAGCGCCGCCGCCGTGGGCGGCATAGCCGCCATAGGTGTCAACGATGATCTTCCGACCCGTCAGACCGGAATCCCCTGCGGGACCGCCGATAACAAACCGCCCTGTTGGGTTTACATAAAACTTTGTGTCCTTATCCAGCAGGTGCTCCGGAAGCGTGGGTCTGATGATGCGTTCGATCACTGCCTCCCGCAGATCGGAGATCGCGATATCCGCCGCGTGCTGAGTAGAAATGACCACATTGTCAATGCGCTCGACGCTGCCATCGGCTGCATATTGGACGGAAACCTGACTCTTGCCATCAGGACGGAGCCACGGCAGATTGCCGTTTTTCCGCTCATCCGTCAGACGCTTCGTCAGCTTGTGGGCAAAGGAAATCGGAGCGGGCATCAATTCCGGCGTTTCCGTGCAGGCAAAGCCGAACATCATGCCCTGATCGCCTGCGCCGAGCGTATTCGCATCATCATAGGAACTGTCCACGCCCATGGCAATATCGCCGGACTGTTCGTCGATGGCGGTCAAAACCGCACAGGTGTGACCGTCAAATCCCGCTTCCGGGCTGTCATATCCGATCTTGCAGATTGTCTCGCGGGCAACCTTGGGGATGTCCACATAGCAGTGTGTTGAAATTTCGCCCATGACCACCACCATGCCGGTCGTCGCAGCGCATTCACATGCGACGCGAGCGTTGGGGTCTCTGGCAAAAATGGCGTCCAATACGCCGTCAGAAATCTGGTCACAGACCTTGTCGGGATGTCCCTCGGTTACGGACTCGGAGGTAAAAATTCTTTTTTGCATATTTCTTTCATCCTTTCGTACATAACCCTTTCGATACAAAAAAATACCCTGTTTTTCGACAGGGTAGGGATTTTTATGTCCTCATCTGTCGATCAAATCGCTGGAATTGGCACCTTGCTTACGCAGGTTGTCGGGCTTCATCGGGCCAGTCCCTCCGCCACTCTCGATAAGGTTATGAAATTGTTGATAATTATAGCACAAATCACGCCGATGTCAAGCACAAATTCCGACATTATGCACCCAGTGCCTTCAGGAGCGCTTTGCACCCTTCCTCAATATCACGCTCGGCCACGGCAAAGTCCCGGGTATACCACGGATCGGCAACATCCCGCGGATGGTCAGTGTAATCCAAAAGCAATGCCAGCTTGTTCTGCGGGTCGCCGTCGAACAGCCGAAGCATCCGGCGCAGATTGGACGCGTCCATGCCAATGATATAGTCAAATTTTTCATAGTCCTCCCGGCGAAGCTGCCGCGCCGTCTTCCCGCGGCAGGAAATGCCCCGCTGCTCCAGCAGCCGCCGCACCGGCGGATAGACCGGATTGCCGTTCTCCTCGTCCGAGGTTCCAGCACTGGAGATTTCAAATTGTTCCTCCATACCATGCAGCCGCACCAAGTCCTTCATTATGAATTCCGCCATCGGGCTGCGGCATATATTGCCGTGGCAGACGAATAACACTTTTACCATTGCTACGATACTCCTTGATAAACCACGATTTGCTTAGAGACTCTAGGACTTTTCGGCTTTTCGCCTTTTGGACGCATCGTGTCTTTTTGCGGCAAATCGTAGCGTATTGTTTTACGCAAAAGTAGTAAATTTGGTAGTACACGGCAGCGTTTACTACCGGCTTTACTACTTATGGCAGACAAACACTTTTTTGATGTGTTTTTACGCTTCCATCACCCGGTCAAATTCCACCTTCGCATCCTCGAATTTGACATGGGTATAGGTGTCCAGCGTGATGCTGATATCCGAGTGACCCATGATATATTGCAAGGTTTTGGGGTTCATGCCGCTGCGCGCCATGTTGGAGCAGAAGGTATGGCGGCACACATGGGGCG
>CAMGMW010000188.1 GCA_946059285.1 uncultured Clostridia bacterium | reverse complement strand
TACCCTGCTGCATAGAGGTCTGATATAAAAACAAAAACAAATTCAGGAGGTACATCGTCATGGCATGTTTTCTCGTTCCGGCTGCAGAAGCAGTCATCACTACGGTCGCCGCAAAGGTGATCAAGTCCAAGGAAAAGGAAGAATCGGTAAAGCTTTCTCTTTCGGACGGCTCTGTTCAGGAAGCAGCGAAAATCAAGTTTTCCACAAAGCTTGGCTGGCTGAATAAGCTGTTGTGGGGCGGTTCCGCGCTGCTTGCTTTCGAACATCTGTGGCACGGTGAAGTGGTTCCGTTCTTCCCGTTCCTTACGGCGGTTGAAAATGGAGAAACCGCTGAAATGCTGGCGGAAATGGGCAGTGCAGGCGTTATGATGGCCGCCCTCGTTACGGTTGTATGGATTGGTATGCTTGCGGTCTCTTCTGTGGTGGAAAAGAGAGCGCTTCGTGCGCCCAAGCTCAAACAAGAGGGCGCATAAACATGACTTTATTGACAACGGTTTTCGCGGCAATTATTGCCACGGTCATCTGGTATAAAGGCGCACCAAAAAGTGAGCTGAAAGTCGGCACTCTTTGCTGGATGTATTGGGGTGCATCTCTGATGTGGCTTGTTGACGCGATCTTCGAATATGCAGAACTTGGAGCAGAATTCTTTGCGCCCGCTCCTGTTGATATGCTCAACGATTTTTATCTTGGCTTGTCTGTTGTAGCGCTTGGCCTGATTATCTGGCTTGTGATTCTGCTTGTGAAAGATCCAAAGGGTGTTGTAAAGGCAGCGTTATTCAGGAAAAAGTAAGTAACACGACAGAGCGGTTCTGTATGATATGCAGGGCCGCTTTTGTCTTATTCTGGAGTACAACATGAAACTGAATGATTTTTTTGCCGCACATCCGAAAGTGGCAATCGCATTTTCCGGCGGTGCAGATTCCGCATACCTTCTGTACGCTGCGAAGCAATATAATGCCGAGGCGCAGGCATATTATGTGAAATCTGCGTTTCAGCCGCAGTTTGAACTGGATGATGCTCTGCGGCTTTCCAATGAACTGAATATTCCGATGCGGATTTTGACCGTTGATGTGTTGTCATCAATGGTCATTGCGGAAAATCCCTCCGATCGTTGTTACCATTGCAAACGAATGATTTTTGAGGCGATTCAACATGCGGCAGCGGAAGATGGCTTTTCGGTGCTGCTCGATGGAACCAACGCCTCCGATCATGCCGGTGACCGGCCGGGGATGCGTGCGGTTCGGGAATTGTCGGTCTTATCTCCGCTGAGAGAATGCGGATTGACCAAAACAAAAATTCGCCGGCTCTCACAGGAAGCGGGGTTATTTACATGGGATAAACCTGCGTATGCCTGCCTTGCCACACGAATTCCCACCGGAGAGCGTATCACCGAGGAAACACTCAAAGCGACGGAAGCCGCGGAAGATTTTCTTTTTTCTCTCGGATTGACCGATTTTCGGATCCGGCGAATGGGAGAGGCGGCAAAAATACAGGTCCCCGCCGGACAAATAGATAAGATTATTAATAATCGTGAGCGTATCGCGGCAGCGCTGAAACGGTATTATTCCGCCGTCCTGCTGGATTTGGAGACGAGAGAATGAAAAGTGAAATCAAAACGATTCTGGAAGCTGTAAAAGCGGGAGAAATGACGGTGGACGCCGCGCTTTTAGCAATAAAAAAAGAGCCCTTCGAGGACATAGGCTACGCAAAAATCGATCTGCACCGGGGCATTCGCCAGGGTATGCCGGAAGTAATATATGGCGCCGGGAAAACGGCGGAACAGATGCTCGGGATTGTAGAAAGAATGAAGCATAACGGACAGAATACGATTCTGATTACACGGCTTTTACCGGAAGCGGCAGAGCGCATTGGCGCGGTGTACGAAATGGCGTATCATGCGGATGCAAAGATTGGAATTATCGGTCAAATTCCTTCTGCGAGCGGCATCGGAAAGATTGTTGTGGCGACCGGAGGAACCAGCGACATTCCGGTTGCGGAAGAAGCGGCATTAACCGCCGAAGTACACGGCAACGAAGTCATTCGTCTATATGACGTTGGCGTGGCGGGGCTGCACCGTCTGCTCGCCCATCTCGATGAAATTATGAGCGCAAGCGTTATGATTGCCATCGCCGGTATGGAGGGCGCACTGGCAAGCGTGATCGGCGGTCTTGCGGATTGTCCTGTAATCGCCGTCCCCACAAGTGTCGGATATGGTACATCGTTTGGCGGGCTGTCCGCACTTTTATCTATGCTCAATTCCTGTGCCAGTGGCGTGTCGGTGGTGAACATCGACAACGGCTTCGGAGCCGGCTATCTGGCCAGTATGATCAATCATATGGAGGCAAAATGAAAACATTATATCTGGACTGCGGTATGGGGGCAGCGGGTGATATGCTGACGGCTGCCCTGTTAGAACTTCTGCCGAATCAGGATAAGTTTCTCGCGGAACTGAACGCACTCGGCATTCCCGGCATCACGGTGACACGAGAGGCGTCGGTGAAATGTGGGCTTCTGGGAACACATATTCGTGTAAAAATCTACAGCGAAGAAGAGACTGAAGAAATCTTCGATCATCCTCATGAGCAGAAACATTCCAGCGACGGCAAGCCCATACATCATCACAGCGGGATGCACGAAATAGAACATATGATTGAAAAGCTTTCAGTGTCCGATAAAGTGAAATCCGACATTCTTGCCGTTTATTCTCTGATTGCCGAAGCGGAAAGTCATGTTCATGGTGTTCCCGTTACCGAGATTCATTTTCATGAAGTTGGAACAATGGATTCCCTTGCGGATATCACTGCGGTCTGCTTGCTGATGGATCATTTATCACCCGAACAGGTGGTAGTTTCACCGATTCATGTCGGCAGCGGTCATGTAAAATGTACACACGGGATTCTCCCCGTTCCTGCGCCGGCAACCGCACAGATTCTGCGGGATGTACCGATCTATGGAGGTAGAATCAAGAGTGAGCTGTGTACCCCTACGGGAGCGGCACTGCTGAAACACTTCGCTACGAAATTCGGTGATATGCCGGTTATGAGAACGACGGCTATCGGTTATGGTATGGGAAAAAAAGACTTTGATACCGCTAACTGTGTGCGTGCGCTGCTCGGGGAAGCGGAGAATCCTGGCGATACGATTGCAGAGCTCTGCTGCAATCTCGATGACATGACAGCGGAAGCGATCGCTTTTGCGGAAGAACAGCTTTTTGCATTCGGGGCTTTGGATGTGTATACTGTTCCCGTACAGATGAAAAAATCCCGTCCCGGAATTCTGCTCTCGGTTATGTGCCGTGAAGAAGATACTGATCAGATGATACGGCTGATTTTCCAACATACGACCACGCTTGGCGTGCGGAAAAATATCAGCCGCCGCTATATTCTTTCCCGTATGATCGAATCGATACCGACAGAATTTGGAGAAGTACATAAAAAAATATCCACCGGATACGGTGTGAGAAGAGAAAAATATGAATATGAGGATATTGCCCGTATCGCAAGAGAGCAAGAGATGAGCCTTGCCGATGTGACAGCGTGTATCGGAAAACAGGAAAAGAAAGCATGGATGAGGTGAAATACGCGCCTCATAAATGTCACCTTGGGAATGCACCATATTTGAGCGAAGATACCGAA
>CAMGMW010000187.1 GCA_946059285.1 uncultured Clostridia bacterium | reverse complement strand
CGTCCGACAAGACGGTTAAACTCATAGCTGATGCCCACCACGAGCGGAAGCAGCAGCAGTTTCAGTGCCACGCGGAGCAGCGCATTCAGGACCCCGGAATCAAACACCGGCGTAATCGGTCGCAGCAGCACGGAGGCCACGGAAAAGACCAAAATGGAAATGATGATTACAATAAACAGGAAGCTGGTGCCGCAGCGCGGATGCAGGCGTGTCTGCTGCCGCACATTTTCCACTGTCAACGGCAGCTTTGCCTCATAGCAGCGAATGGTTTTATGCTCAGCGCCGTGATATGCAAACGTCCGCTTCATATCCTTCATACGGGAAACCAAAAACATATACCCAAGGAAAATCAGAATGCGCACCAAGCCCTCGAGTAAGTTCCGCACCAGCTCGTTATCCGTAATCCAGCGGTTGATCAAAGAGCCAATCAAAGACGGAAGGACAAAAAACAATGCCACCGAGAAGGCAATGCCGATGATTACTGCAACCGTTACCAGTACATTCTGCGCGTTATCGCCAGAAAGCTTCTTTTCCAGCCACGCATCAAACTTTGATTGCTTTGCCGGCGACGTTTCACTGTCATCCTCGGCAAAAAAATCCGCAGAATACATCAAAGCGCGCACGCCGGTGGACATGGAGGCGCAGAAATTGAAAATACCGCGGATAAACGGCAGCTTTTTGACGGATCGCTTTGTGCTGACCTTTCTCGGCTCAACCTTGGTGTGCAATCCTTCTTTCGTCCGCACGACCGTAGCAATCTTTTCCGGACCCATCATCATGATGCCTTCCAGTAACGCCTGACCGCCGATCATTGTCTTAAATTTTTCTGTATTCTCTTTCTTTCCAGCCATAATGTTCCTTTCTACTGATCCTCAATGGGGAGGCGGATCGTCACGATTGTGCCGCCGCCCTCTGCATTCGCGATTTCCAGACTGCCGTTGTGCATGGAAACAATCTCCTCGCAGACTGCCAGACCAATACCGCTGCCGCGGGCCTTTGAAGTGCCTTTATAGAATTTCTTTTTGACCAACGGCAGTTCCTCCTCCGGGATGCCCTGCCCGAAGTCCCGAATGCGGATCACAACCCAGTTTTCCTCGCGAGCTATCTCCGTCGTGATCCTTTTCCCGTCGCCGCCGTGCTTTGCGGCGTTGTCCAATATGTTGAGAAATACCTGCCGCATTCTTGCCGTATCACATGGTATTTCGGGAATCTCACTGTC
The DNA here is from genome assembly GCA_946059285.1 of uncultured Clostridia bacterium. The sequence goes on along the minus strand of CAMGMW010000187.1, from coordinate 2,447 downwards.
GTTTTCGAGGTATTCCAGCTCAATGCCCTCCTGCTTCAGGCGGGAGCCGTACATAAACACCGTATCCTCAAATTCCGAGCGGATGTCGCTCTGCGCAATATTCAGCGTAAATCTGCCGTCCTGAATGCGGGTAAACTCCAGCAGTTCCTCCACCATCCCGGTCAGACGCTTAGACTCACGCAAGATGATATTCAGCCCCCGCTTTGCCTCCACTGAGCTGACGCTTCCGCCTGCGGAAAGCAGTGTCTCGCTCCAGCCGCTGATAGCGGTCAGGGGTGTCCTCAGCTCATGGGACACAGAGGAGACAAATTCCGACTGCATCCGCTCGGACTGACCAATTTTGTTTGACATATCATTGATCGTATCCGCCAACTCACCGATTTCATCATCGAATTGCTTCTGGATCTGCACGCCATAGCATCCTGCTGCAATGCGTTTTGCCATGGAGGTGATCTCGGAGACCGGAACGAGAATCGATTTGATGTAATATTTCCCGCTGATATAGACAATCAGCAGAATTGCCAGTCCGACCATCGTCACCGCCAGACTAAAAACCATGATCTGGCGGTCCACGTTTCGGAGGCTGGTCACATAGCGCAGGATACCGATGACCTCACCGTTCGTGTAGATCAGCGGACTGGATACCGCCATAATCCGCTCCCCGGTTGCTGGATTCGTTCCCGTATAGGAGCTGATTTCCTTTGTCGCAATGGCGTTCGTAATATCGGAAGTCACCGCCGCTTTGCCTGAAAGCTGTCCGTAGGAGGAGGCCACAATCCGGTTGCTGGTATTGATGAATTGCAGCTCCATGACATCCTTTGATTCAAAGGTCTGCGCGAATTTGGCGCACGACTGATAGTATTCCTTATAGCTTTGCCCGATGTAATTCTCAAAAAAGCTGGTACTTGTCCGTGCCTTACTCACCATTCCGGATTCCATGCTGGAGTAGTAGTAGGCCGCCACGGTGACGGAAAGTGATGTCACACACACCAGCATGAGTGCAAGCACCAAGCTCAGGGTATTACGAAGCCAGCGTTGCTGCAGACCTCTTTTTTTCATGCCGGTGTCACCTCCTTCGGTGTCACTTTTTCAGGGTTACAGTCCCCATTTATAGCCAAAGCCCCAAACCGTCGTAATGTAAGTAGGATTTGCGGTGTTATCCTCAATTTTGATCCGAAGGCGGCGGATATTGACATCCACGATCTTCAGTTCTCCATCGTAGTCCCGCCCCCAAACGCTGGTCAGGATATCCTCGCGGGACAAAGCACGACCGGGATTCTGCATAAACAGTTGAATGATGGCATATTCCACCTGCGTCAGTTTAATCCGGCGCCCGTCTTTTTCCAGTGTCCGGTTGCGGATGTTCAGCGTAAACGGCTCATGGACGATTATTTCGGGATCCCCGTCACCGCCGCCGATTCGGCGATACAGAGCGTCAATACGCGCCGTCAGCTCCGCCGGAGAGAAAGGCTTTGTAACATAGTCATCCGCGCCGGTCATCAGTCCGGTTACCTTATCCATTTCCTGCGTTCTTGCGGTCAGCATAATGATACCGATGGTCTTGTTGGTCGCACGGATATTGCGGCAGACCTCAAAGCCGTCAATGTCCGGAAGCATGATATCCAGAATCGCAACGCCGATATCGGGATTCTCCTTCAGGCGCTCCAATGCCTCCATTCCGGTCCCGGCCTCGATTGCCTCGTAGCCGGCGCGTTTCAGATTGATGACCACAAAGCTGCGGATGCTGACTTCATCCTCCAGAATCAGTACCTTTTTCATTGTTCTGCCCCTTTCGTATCAGTAGGTCTCCCCTGTCTTCCAATCCACACGGATAAAGCGGAACAGGGATTGCAGTTTCTCCAGCGTAATGCCGTACTTCGCCGCCGCGTCTCCAAAACGGCAGGCGTAAATCACGTCACCCTTTTGCGCCAAGGTCAGCCATTCCTCCTGTCGGATCGTCTGTGCTGCGCTCTCCCCGGATATGGATACGATCGTGAAGAGCTCCGATACAGTGCGGTCTTGCATGAGGAAACGATAGCCAACATTTCCGTCGAGTTGTCCGCCCCGGGTCACAACCAGCCGCTGTGTCCATTCCTCCGGAATCACCACATACCATCCTGCAGGGTAGTTATGATAGGTCGTAAGCTTCTCGACTTCACTTCCATTAGTCAAAAGGTTGTACCAGCGGATCAGGGAGCGATCATAAGAGTTTTCATCGCCCGAAATCGATGGCAATTCGATCAAATGCGGCAGTTCAATCAGCCCGTCATCATCAATATCGCAGCTATATACATAATAGTCCCGTACAGTCTGCACGCCGGTATTGGTGTCCTCTGACTTGGACAGGTTGGAAAAAACCCCGTTACGGAAGCCGTAGATGTCGGTGATGATGTCCCCCTCACCGTACTCGCTTGCAACACACACCGCAGGAACATCTTTGCACATAT
>CAMGMW010000186.1 GCA_946059285.1 uncultured Clostridia bacterium | reverse complement strand
GTTGATGTCCTCAACCTTTTGCCCGCAGCCTTTGGCAATGCGCCGCTTCCGTGAGGAATTGAGGCAGCCGGGATTCTCTCGTTCATAGGGAGTCATGGAGAGAATAATGGCCTCCACGCGCCCCAAGGCGGATTCATCCACCTGTATATTCTTCATTGAGCCCATACCGGGAAGCATACCGAGAATATCCTGCATTGAGCCCATGGACTTGATTTGCACCAGCTGATCATAGAAGTCCGCCAGCGTGAACTTATTACGGCGCAGCTTCTGCTCCAGCTCGGCGGCCTTTTTCTGATCCAGCGCCTGCTCCGCCTTTTCAATGAGCGTCAGCACATCCCCCATGCCCAAAATGCGGGAGGCCATGCGGTCCGGGTAGAACGGCTCGATCATGTCCAGCTTTTCACCGGTACCGACAAATTTGATAGGCTTTCCGGTCACCGCCTTGACGGACAGCGCCGCGCCGCCTCTTGCATCGCCGTCCAGTTTGGTGAGCATCACGCCGTCGATATCCAGCCATTCGTGGAAGGACTGGGCAGCATTGACCGCATCCTGACCGGTCATCGCATCGACCACCAGCAGGATTTCGGACGGCTGCACCTCCGCCTTGATAGACTTCAGTTCGTTCATCAGTGCCTCATCCACATGCAGACGACCGGCAGTATCCAGGAACACCATGTCATTGCCGTGCTGCTCGGCATGGCGGATGGCAGCCTTGGCAATCTTAACCGGATCCTCCTGTCCCATTTGAAACACGGGAATTCCAAGCTGACCGCCGACAACCTCCAACTGCTTGATGGCTGCCGGACGGTAAATGTCGCAGGCGACCAGCAGCGGGCGCTTACCCTGCTTTTTGAACATGCCTGCCAACTTTGCTCCATTGGTGGTTTTACCTGCGCCCTGTAAGCCCACCAGCATTACAACCGTCGGGGACTTCGGGGAGATGGTAATGCGCTGGTTTTCGCTTCCCATCAGCCGGATCAGCTCTTCGTTGACAATCTTGACGATCATCTGGGCCGGCGTGAGGCTCTCCATCACGTCCGTACCGACACTGCGTTCGGAGACAGACTTGATAAAGTCCTTGACGACCTTATAGCTGACGTCCGCTTCCAAAAGCGCGAGACGAATTTCCCGCATTGCTTCCTTGATATCGGACTCTGTCAGACGACCCTTGCCGCGCAGCTTCTTAAACGCGGCGCTCAGTTTCGCGGTCAGACCTTCAAATGCCATTCGGTTACTCCTTTAAGGACGCGGCAGCAGTCAAAATGCGTTGCGCATTGCGCTGCACGGTGAGATCGCTGCTGCGCAGCAACTGCTCAGCGGCATCATTGATTTCATTCATTGCTGCGCGCAGCAGCTTGGCGCGTGCGACACAGCCGGTGGCTTTTTCCATCTCCAGAAGAATCGTCTCCGTACGGGAAATGTTGTCATGAACTCCCTGACGGGAGATGCCCTCCTGTTCGGCGATCTCCGCCAGCGAAAGATCCTGATTGTAGTACAGATCAAAATAATTCTTCTGCTTGTCCGTCAGGAGCGCGCCGTAGTAATCGAGGAGCAGAGACATGGTAAACGCTTCCCGTTTCATTCCAACCCCTCCAATACCCGTTCATTGTACTATAGTTTTCCACGCTTGTCAAGAGAAAAAACTTGACAGACGCGTTTTTTTGTTTGAGTTGCAGGCAGCCAACGAAGCTGGGCAACAATAACAGAACGCGCCGCAAGGCGCGTCCCGTGCATTATTCAATCAGTCCAAAATGCAGCAAGGCGTTTCGGATGCCGTCCGCATCCTCATCGTCGGTGACGTAGTCCGCCGCAGCCTTTGCCTCCGGCGTTGCGTTTCCCATGGCAACACCGATTTGCGCGCAGCGGAGCATTTCAATGTCGTTTTCCGAGTCTCCGAACGCCATCGTCTCAGAAAGGTCGATTCCTCGCGCCTGCAGTATTTCGCGCATGGCGTTATGCTTTCCGCCCTCGACCGACATCACATCTCTCCCGAATTCATACCACTGCGTAGAACGGCAGTGCGGCGCGTAGCGCATCACCTGCCGCATTTCCTCCGCGTCTGCAAACAGCACGATCTTATGGATCGGGCGGCGTAATGCCTCCCACACATCTCCAATCGGAGGAAGCGCCGTATGGATGCTCTGCATCGCCATTCGTACTCGTTCGTTATAGTGGCTGACGATATTTCCGTTCTCTGCGGCAATCCAGATAGCAAGCCCCAGTTTTTGCGCTATCTGCAATACCGCCTCCGCTTCCTTCGGGTCGATGGGCTTGCTGTAAATCGTGTTGCCATCGGCATCCAAAGCGACTTGTCCATTATTGGTCAGGTAGCCGTCAAAGTACAGCCCGTCCAGCATATGCTCCTCAGAAATTTCAAATCGGGAGCGTCCTGTCGCCACATATACAAGAATTCCCTTGCGGTGGAGCTGTTCCAGTGCGTCTGCGGTGGAGGCGCTGTAAACCTTGCTTTTCAGCGAAACCAGCGTACCGTCAATGTCAAAGAATATTGCCCGAATCATATATCCTCTCTGAAAAAGGGAGGCGTTGCTGTACTGTTCCCCGAAATGATATAACGGGATTTCACAACGCCACCCGGATGTTACAATGCGAAAATCTGAATTTTTCCGTCCTGTGCCGCCAGCTTCATCTGCGAAATGGGATGCTCATAGCTGTCGATGATCTGCTGCGCAACGCCGTCCTCAATTTCTTTCTGAATGGTCCTGCGGAGATTTCTGGCACCGTAGGTGACGGAATAGGATTTCTCGACCAGATAGTCGATCACGCTGTCCTCCCAAATCAGGTCGATGCCATGCTCTGCCATCGCGTCCTTCAACTCGCCCAGCATAATCGCCGCAATGCCCCGGAAATTCTCCTCCGACAGCTTATTGAAGCAGACAACCTCGTCCACACGGTTGATAAACTCAGGACGCAGGAACTCTGACAGGGCCTTCATCGCCTTCTCCTTGCTCTGCTCGGAAACCGTTCTGCCGAAGCCGACAGAGCCGTCCTTACGGTCCGAACCGGCGTTGGATGTCATGACGATCACCGTGTTTTCAAAGTTGACCATTCTTCCCTGAGAGTCGGTGATTCTGCCGTCGTCCAGAATTTGCAACAGAATGTTCAGCACATCGGGATGCGCCTTTTCCAACTCGTCAAACAAAATGACGGAATAAGGCTTACGGCGGATCTTCTCCGTCAACTGTCCCGCCTCGTCATAGCCGACATAGCCGGGAGGTGAGCCAATGAGCTTGGAGACAGAATGCCGCTCCATATACTCCGACATATCCAGCCGTACCAGCGAATCTACCGAGTCAAACAGCTCGTCTGCCAGGCATTTGACCAGTTCTGTTTTGCCCACGCCGGTCGAACCGACAAAGATAAAAGAAACCGGATGTTTTTTCACGGAAATGCCGACACGGTTGCGCCGGATCGCGGCAGCCACCGCGCGGATCGCTTCATCCTGACCGACGATACGCTTTTTCAGGCGGTCCTCCAGAGAGCGAAGCTGTTCATATTCCTGCGCCCGGATTTTTCTTGCGGGAATTTTTGTCCATAGTTCAATGACGCGGGCAAGGTTTTCCATGGTCAGTGCCGGCGCCGGTTTGCTCTCAAGCTCTGCGATCTCCGAATCCAGACGGCAGATCGCGCTGCGCAGCGTGGCGAGCCGTTCAAAA
>CAMGMW010000185.1 GCA_946059285.1 uncultured Clostridia bacterium | reverse complement strand
CCCGTTGATGAATTATGAGCAAATCGATGGATATCAGGACTTGCTAAATGTAAGCGGAAATGGTATTATTGGATATATCACGATCGAGAAAATTGATTTGAAGCTCCCGATTTATCACGGGACATCCACTGCGGTGCTGAATGTGGCAGTCGGGCATCTGGAGGGAACCAGCTTGCCGATCGGCGGGGAAAGCACCCATAGCGTGCTTTCCGCGCATAGAGCGCTTCCAAGCGCAAAACTCTTCACCGATTTGGATAAGCTGGAGATCGGTGATACATTCACTGTGAATGTGCTCGACCGCCTGCTGACATATGAGGTTGACCAGATCCGAATCGTCAAGCCCGACGAGGTAGATGACCTCTATGTTGTAGAAGGGGAAGATTATTGTACCTTACAAACCTGCACACCAAAGACCATCAACACTCATCGTTTGTTGGTGCGGGGTCACCGTGTAGAGAATGCGGAAGAATCCCCGACTGTACTGATCACAGCCGACGCAATAAAAGTCGATTCACTTGTAATCACGCCAGTGGTTGCGGCACCGATGCTGCTGATTCTGCTGATCGTGCTGTTGGTCAAATACAGAAAAAAGAAGCAAAACGCTGACCGAAAGGAGAGACGTGATGAAATACGCGAATAAACTTATGCTCTGCGTGCTATGTCTTGCGCTGCTGATTGCCCTGAGCGTGCCTGCTCTGGCGGTGGATCACACCATTGACTGGACCAAAAACGGCTCTTTGACTGTGATCATAGAAGACAGCGAAGACCCCGAAATGGCGCCTGTTGTTGGCGCATCGATTGCGGTATATCACGTTGCGTCGGCAAAGAGCAATAACGGACAATTTGCTTTTACCTATACAAAGGATTTCGCGGGCTGCGGATTGTCATTGGATGATATTGGGGACGAGGCGCTGGCGCAGCAGCTTGCCGATTATGCGACGGAAAAGCGTTTAAGTCACAAAACCGAGTTAACGGACGAATTGGGCATGGCCAGATTTGATGACCTGACCTTGGGTTTGTATCTTGTCATTCAAGAAGCAGGAGCGGAGTATTCCACCTGTCTGCCGTTTTTGGTAACGATCCCGGGCAGCGATAGCAATATGTGGCTATACAATGTATATGCCCAGCCGAAAACAGGCATTATTCGTCTGACGAACCTGACGGTAAAAAAGGTTTGGGAGAATGACAAGACGAGCGACCGCCCGACAAGTATCGACGTTAAGCTCTTGAAGAACGGCGAAGTGGCTGAGACAGTTACACTGACGGCGGCAGAGGGATGGACGCATACTTGGATCGGTTTGTCTGCAAGGGAAAACTGGACAGTGGAAGAGGAAGTACCCGAAAATTATGAGGCGACCTACAAACAGGAAGAAAATGTGATTACCATCACCAATGCCTCTACTTTGATCCAGACGGGACAGCTCAACTGGCCAATTCCTGTGTTTGCGGGGCTCGGTCTGCTGCTCTTCGCAGCCGGTTGGGTGCTGATCAGGAAAAAGAAGAGCAATGACTAAAAAACTTGGTATTTCCTGCATGGCAGTAGGGGCAGTGCTGATCGTGATGGCGCTGTCCCTGTTCCTGTATAATCGGCTGGAGGACAGGCAGGCGGGAGAAGCAGCGGATTCTGTGCTGCCAGAATTACAAGCAGCGATTGAGGAGGCTGCAAAATCGCTGCCGCAAGCGCAGATGCAGCATGATTCGTCGGTAGCGGTCGATCCGAACGCCTCCGCACAGATGCCGGAGACAGAGATTAACGGCTATGCTTATATTGGCTATCTATCACTGCCCAGCATTGATTTAGAGCTGCCCGTGATGTCGCAGTGGGATGATGAACGATTGCGGATTGCACCCTGCAGACACACTGGTTCCGTGGACGGTGACGATTTAGTCATTGCGGGACACAATTATGACCGCCATTTTGGGCGTTTAACGAATCTGAAGCAGGGCGATTTGGTGTTCTTTACGGACTTAACCGGGACCACAACCGCATATTCAGTCGTGATGACTGAGGTATTGGATGCGACGGCAATCCATGAGATGCTGAACAGCAGTTGGGCACTAACGCTCTATACCTGTACCTACGGCGGGCAAGACCGCGTTGCAGTGCGCTGTGAGCGTATGGAGCAGTGATGGAATACACGGTGAATGGAAAGGCATACCGCCTCTGCCGCCTTTTGGGAAAGGGAAAGGGAGGCTACTCTTATCTGGTCAGCCGGGATGGTTCGGAGTATGTGCTGAAGCAGATACATCATGAGCCATGCAGTTATTATCAGTTTGGGGACAAGCTGGCAGCGGAGCTCAATGACTACCGCAGGCTGACCGAAGTCGGCTTGCGGATGCCGTTGCTGTTGGAGACCGACGTTTCACAGGAACGGATTCTGAAGGAGTATATTGCGGGAGACACGATTTTTAAACTGGTTTGTCGAGAAGCGATGCGGGAGGATTACTTCTGCCAGATACGGGAGATCTGTACAAAACTGTATGCAGCCGATTTGAATATTGACTATTTTCCGACGAATTTTGTCGTGCGGGACGGTCTGCTGTACTACGTTGATTTTGAATGCAACCGCTATATGCAGGAATGGGATTTTGAACATTGGGGTATTAAATACTGGTCAAAAACGACGGAGTTTTTGCAGTATCTCCGGGAAAGCGGAGATACGGATCAATAGAAGAATTCCGCTAACATGATATGCCTTTTCATACTAGTTCTTGATAAAAAGCAGCTTTTTATAGCGCCGCAGGCGCGTCAAGAACTTATGAGACGGCTTTTGCGGCGGTCTGCCGCAAAAGGGCGACGCAAATTGCGGCGCCTTTCCGATAAAAATGAAAGACTTTTATCAGAAAATAGTATCAGAGCGTGTTCACACCATCCGAACTCCCGGATTTTGCGGGACTTTTGTGTCGGACAAGACGTTTTCTCGCACAGGAATACTTGCTGTATTTCAAGCGAAAACGCCGCATTCCGGCGAAAAGACCGTGAAAGACGGGGCTTGAGAGGGAGTGTGAACACGCTCAAATATTTGAAAGGATACACTTTTTGTCAGATTGACGTTGCAAACATACATTGCTCTTTGGGTAGCGGTCCCGATTTCCAAAATCGTCTCATGTGAAACCCACGTCCCTTCAAGGCTACGAAAAGGGCATTGGCGTTTTCATCAGGTTTCAATCAATTATTAACCGGCGAACGGTTTACAGCGGGGCATTGTATGCGTTTCGGTTCAATGTTGAATACATTGCCGACGCTGATGGCTCCCTGAACGGGGATTGTTCGTGAAAATGGATCCTTCGGCTGCGCTTTCCAGCAATGGTCATGCAGAACAAAGCTGATATTCCTCGGTTTATCTACAGGCATTAACAGACGAATGATCACTCGTTCACCAGTATAAGAGCAAAACAGAGGCGTAGCAGGATCACCGTGTACCTTGGAATCGAATATTTTTGAAATGATCGGATTCTGTCTCAAACGATTGAAAAAACGCTCCGAACGATAGTTATAACCCTTTTCTCCGGGATCCTCGTGATCAGGCGCTTCGTGCGCGCCTCCGCCGCCGCTCAGACCCTGCTGCGTTGTTTTAATCAGGATACCATCTTTATCAAGAAGACGGATTCCGTTATGGGCAAACAGAACAAACTCCCGGAAGGTTTCCACACCCGGTGCGGTGATCACGGCCATTTCTTTATAGTTATTGT
>CAMGMW010000184.1 GCA_946059285.1 uncultured Clostridia bacterium | reverse complement strand
GCTCGGCTCGCTGACCGTCACCGGCTGAAAACGTCGCTCCAGCGCGGCATCCTTTTCGATATATTTTCTGTACTCCGAAAAGGTCGTCGCACCAATCACCTGAATCTCCCCTCGGGAAAGGGCAGGTTTGAGAATATTAGCGGCGCTCATGGAGCCCTCCGCGTCACCGGCGCCCACAAGGCTGTGCACCTCGTCAATGACCAAAATGATATTGCCGCAAGTCTTGATCTCTCCGATCAGGCTCTTCATCCGACTTTCAAACTGACCGCGGAATTGTGTCCCCGCAACCAATGCTGTCAGATCCAGCAGATATACCTCCTTGTCCCGCAGTTTGAACGGCACCTTGCCGTCGGCAATACGCTGGGCAAGTCCTTCGGCAATTGCGGTCTTGCCCACGCCAGGCTCGCCGATCAGGCAGGGATTGTTCTTCTGACGGCGATTCAGAATCTGCACCACACGCTCCGTTTCGATTTCGCGTCCGATGATGCGGTCAAGCTCATTGCTCCGTGCCTTTGCTGTCAGATTCTGACAATAGGCATCCAAAAACTTCCGCTTTTTCTGTCTTGTTTTTTCGGTTTTTTCCGTTTTTCCTCCTGGTTCTTCCTTTGGCGCAACCTCGTTCTGGCCGCCGAACAGACGGTTCATATGCGGAAACGTCGCTGTGCGACTGCCGATGTCATCCTCTTCGTCTCCGGGCTCGGGCTGCATCATCGCCATCATCTCGCTGTTCAGGCCGTCCAGCTCCTCATCTGTAATGCCCATGCGCTCGACAAGGTCGTCCACCTGCTTAATCCCCAGCTCTCTGGCGCATTTCAGGCACAGTCCTTCGTTGGTGCTCACACCGTTTTCGACCTTCGTTATAAAAATCACAGCCAGATTTTTTTTGCATCTGCTGCATAATGTCGGTTTCATAGTTTCACTCCTTCCCGGGAATTCCTTTGCCAGTATAACACATTCAAAGCAAAAATCCTATCGCAAATTTTTGCCGGATTTATGGAATATACAGCTCCGCGCTACCGCTGCCGATCAAAAAAGCCGTTCCGTCAGCACGTACTAATACGCGGACCGCGTCGGTCTGCGTCTGATAGCGAAGCTGCAGACCGTCATCATAGATACACAGCCCCTGTGCCGTTAGAACCGCCACATAGCTGCCTGACGCACTGATGCTGAGAACGGAGACCTCACTTTGCAGCGTACTGTGTACCGTGCCGTCCGGTTGCAGTGTGACAACCAAATAGCGGCTGCCGGTCTGGTAAAGATCCATGGACAAGGTCACATAACCCTCGCCGTCAAAGCTATAGCCGGTCAGATCGCCGTCCTCAAAAGCATACTCTCCCAGCCGTTCCCCGGCAATATTGAAAAACACAACGCTGCCCGTACCGATGGCACAGATTGTTTCGTTATCCAAAAAAGCCATATCATAAACAACCTGGCTACCCAGCGGCAACTCCACCGCCATCTCCTCGCTGTCTGTTCGATAAACCCGTGCCAGCGAGGAAAAGGATATCTCCTCCTGCCCGAGTGCCGTCACCACAACATATTCTCCATTCGGTGAAAGAGCACAGGTATTCAGGTAATTACTCTTAGCGTTCAAACGGTACAGCAGCACGCCCGAATCGTCATACACCTCCAGCGTACTGAGGCTGTCCTCTCCCGCATAGAGCACGGCGCTGTAATGATTCTCTGCAAGATCCGCATCAAAAATCGTTCCGGCTGTTATCTGCTCAAATTGCATTTTCCCGTTTTTGTTGATCACACCCCAGGTCGTGCCGCCTACATCATACAGCAGCAGTTTCTCATTCTTCTCCGCCAGAATCGGTGTGTTCAGATTTCGCTGAAGCTTCCCCACCGTCTCGCCTGACTCAGAAAACAGCGTCACGCCGCCTTGCGAGGCGACGGCAAGTCCGTCGTTCAGCATCGAATAACCGCTGACGCCATAGCTCTCAAAGCTGACGCTACCGTAGCCATCCTCCAGCTTGCCGAAATAGTGCAAGCTGCGGCGCAGACCGTCCAGCGCCGTTGTCCCGGAGAGTAAAAACCATGCAAGCAGCAGCAAAACCACCAGAGAAATCCCACCGAAAATCAACCAACGACGCCAATGGCTGCGCTTCCTTTCCGGTTGCTCCGGTACGGGTTGAATCAGCTCAGACACAGAAACATACCTCCCCATCGTCGTACCACAGCTTTGTCATATAAAGCCCCCCGGCGGGTACCGTCGGACCGGCAGCGGTCCTGTTGCCCGCCTGGAGAATTCCGCCGATCTCCTCAGGACGGAGCTTTCCCTCCGCAGCATAGACCACCGTACCCGCCATGGCGCGCGCCATGTTGTACAGGAATCCGTTGGCACAAATCCGTAAAAAAATCATATCCCCCTGGCGCTCCACGTCAAAATAATAGACCGTCCGGACAGTGGATTTTACGTCTGTTCCAACGGAACGGACAGCGGCAAAATCATGGGTTCCGACAAACTGTGCTGCCGCCGCCTGCATAATGCCCTCGTCAAGATGTCTGGGATAAAACCAGACGCGGTTTACATAAAACGGGTCCCGAATCCGTGCGTTATAGATTTGATAAGTGTATTCCTTACGCACACAGGAGCCGATCGCATTGAAGCCGTCATGCACCTGCATCGCATTTGTGACCACGATATCCGACGGCAGATTTGTGTTGAGCGCATAGGGCAGACGGTCGCACGGAATTTTCGCATCGGTGCGGAAATTGGCTACATAGACACGCGCATGCACACCGGCATCTGTGCGTCCGCAGCCGGTCATATGCACCGGATGTCCGACGATCTTCGCCGCGGCTTCCTCCAGTGTCTGACCCACCGTGCGTTCTGTTTTCTGCACCTGCCAGCCGTGATAGGCGGTACCCTCATATTTCAAAAACAACGCGATATTCCGCATATGAACTCCTTATAACCCAAAGCAGCGCAGAGCAATCACTCCGCCCAGTATGCCGATCCCCGTCAGCATCGCCCAGAGATCCCGCAGATGGTAACGAAGCTGTTTGAGCTTCGTGCGTCCGTCTCCTCCGTGATAACAGCGGCACTCCATGGCGGTCGCCAGTTCATCCGCCCGGCGGAACGCACTGACAAACAGAGGCACCAGAATGGGTACCAAAGCCTTTGCACGCCGGAATATATTCCCCGTTTCGAAATCCGCACCGCGCGCTTTCTGCGCTGAGATGATCTTGTCCGTCTCTTCAATCAGCGTTGGGATAAAACGCAGTGCGATGCTCATCATCATAGCAAGCTCATGCACGGGAAACCTGATTTTTTTCAGTGGGCTGAGCAAAGATTCCAGTCCGTCGGTCAACGCGATGGGAGATGTGGTATAGGTCAGCAAAAAGGTTCCAATAACCAGCATCATAATGCGCAGCACCAGAAAAAACGCGTTGATAATTCCTTCTTTGGTGATCTTAAAAATCCAGAATTCGACCAAAACCTCTCCGCTGGAATAAAAAAGGTTAATGACCGCAGTGAAAATGATGATAATCAGCAGCGGCTTAAGTCCCTTGAACAGTGCGCGCAGACGAATGCGGGAAACCGCCACCACCGTTACCAAAAACGCCAGCATCACACCATAGGAAACGAACCACTTCGCCAAAAACAGCGCCACAATATACACAACGGTCAGAAGCAGCTTGGTACGCGGATCCAGGCGGTGAATGACCGTATTCCCGGGGAAATACTGCCCCAGG
>CAMGMW010000183.1 GCA_946059285.1 uncultured Clostridia bacterium | reverse complement strand
AATCCCAGCACCAGATAGCTAAGCGATACGATCCAGAGATAGTCATACCATTTCTTTTTCATGCCGTCACCTCCCGGATCTCGATCACCGTCGCCGGACATTCCTTTGCGCATCTGCCGCAGCCGACGCATTTGTCCTCATCCACCTGCGCGTACAGGCCGCGATAGACCTGGATGGCGTTCAGCGGACAGACCTTCACGCAGCAGCCGCAGGCCACGCAGTCCCTCTGTTCGACATAAGCCCTTCTTTTCTTCCGGATCCCCGCCATATCAATTCCTCCCTGTGTTTGTTTGCCCTGATTATATCGAATTCAGTCTCGGTTTTCCGTGATGATATCACATAAAAGAGCCTGCCGGCGGATTACCGACAGGCCATTGTCAGGGAAGGTTATACTTCCGTCTTCCACAGACCGTGGAGATTGCAGTAGGCGTATACGGCGACGGCCTTGTCATCGCCCAGGCTGAAGGTCACGTTGGGCTCTTCGCCGGGCTTGAGGTTCTTGCGCTGACCGCCGTTTTCGGTCTCGACATAGACCCATTCGATGTAGTGCTCATCGGCCATCGGATGATTGACGCTGCCGATGTTGATGTTGATTGCGCCGTCTTCAAAGGTCACGGCGGGCAGGTGCTTCTCGTTGCTGGCTTCGACGGTATTGGGAACCAGCTCTTCCATCGGCTTGCCGCAGCATACGACGGGAACGCCGGAATCATTGATCTTTTCGATGATATTTCCGCAGGTGCGGCAGATATAAAACTTCGTATTCATAAGGAAACCTCCTGTTGTATTGCTCTTTATGTTTATAATATACACCAGATGTGCGGAGGTGAAACACCGAACTTACATTTTAGAGCATCGCGAGAATGGCGCTCTTGGGCTTTGCGCCCATGGACTGATTGACGATCTTGCCGTCTTTCATGACCACCAGCGTGGGAATGCTCATTACGCCGAACTGTCCGGCAAGCTCGGGATTTTCGTCCACGTTGATCTTGCCCACCTTGATATCGCTGCGTTCCCGGGCGATCTCCTCAACGATGGGAACCACCATGCGGCAGGGGCCGCACCAGGGAGCCCAGAAGGCCAGCAGGACGGGTTTGTCGGAGTTCATTACTTCATTCTGGAAATTGGATTTATTGATATTGATAGCTGACATCTTGTTGTCCTCCTTGTTTTTCTTTTGTGATTGTATTATATCAGGTATATTTGCTGGCTTCTGTGATGTTGTCACATTGTCAAGTTCTTGCCATGCCGTCCACGCTCAGCACAACGCCGGTGATATAGGACGCCTCGTCCGAAGCGAGGAATGCAAAGGCATTTGCGATGTCCTCCGGCTGTCCTAGACGCTTGAGCGGAATCCGTGCGATCATGGGGGCGATGACTTCTTTGGGAACAGCCTTCATCATATCGGTCTCCGTAATGCCGGGCGCGACGGCGTTGACCCGGATGCCCTTGGGCCCCAGTTCCCGAGCAAGGGAAACAGTCAGACCATTAACCGCGAACTTGGATGCCGGATAGGCAAAGCCGCTGGGCTGTCCGGTAATGCTGACCATCGAGGATGTGGAGAGGATGACGCCGTTTCCTTTGGCGGTCATGCACTCAGCTGCTGCGCGCGTTGCGTTGAATACGCCCTTGACGTTCAGATCCATGACCTTGTCAAAGGTTTCCTCGGTGTACTCCATAAAGGGAGTGCTCTCCGATACGCCTGCGTTGTTGATCAGAATGTCCACGCAGCCGTATTGAGACGTCGCTTCTCTGAAAGCTGTCCGAACGGAATCCAGGCTAGACAGATCAGGGCTGATGCCTGCAACCGTCGCATCGGGGTACTTCTCCTTCAGCTGCGCCACGGCCTTGTCGGCGGACGCCTGCGTACTTGCGGTCAGTATGACCTTTGCGCCTTCCTTTAGAAACTTGTCTGCGGTTGCGAAGCCGATGCCTCTGCTGCCGCCGGTGATGATGGCTACTTTATCCTTCAGTCTCATTCTGAGAACCTCCTTTTTGTTTGATGGCTATATCATACCCAATTTCAATCCGCATGACCGTGATAAGATCACAATGCCCAAACTGATTGTCGCTTTATTAAGGAAGAAACAATCGGCCCGAGCATTTTGTGATTTCATCACGGAAAACAAGATATCTTCCGGGTATACTGTGATCAAACAAAACGAAAGGGGCTGGCACAATGGCAGTTATGAATATAAACTCAAAGAAGCTCAAGGCAATGATTGAGAACGGGAAGACCTTTCTGGTAGATTTCTGGGCGCCCTGGTGCCCGCATTGCCGCAAGATCAACCCGGCATACGAGCAGATTGCAGAGCAGTACGCAGGCGTACTTGACGTGGTAAAGGTCGATATGGATGAGAATGACAAGCTCTGGAGTGAACTGCAGGTCGAACTGATCCCCACGCTCAGGCTGTATGTGGACGGTAAGCCCGTGGCCTCTACCGTTGCACCGGAATCCAAGGCGGTCATTGATGAATTCCTTTCCGACATCCTTCCCGAACAGATAAAGGAAGAAAACGATCACGTTTACGACATGATCGTCATCGGAGGAGGACCCGGCGGATACACGGCGGCGCTGTATGCAGCAAGAGCGGGGTTCGATACGCTGGTGATTGAAAAGCTCTCCGCAGGCGGTCAGATGGCGCTGACGCACCAGATCGATAACTATCCGGGCTTTGTAGATGGCATCGGCGGCTGGGAACTGGCGGATCAGATGCAGCGGCAGGCTGAACGCTTTGGCGCCAAGACGCAGAATGCCGAAGTGCGCAGCGTGGATCTGAAGGCCAGCCCGAAGAAGGTAGAAACCAGTGAAGGAGCCTTCTATGGAAAGACCATCGTGCTGGCGACAGGTGCAAATCCAAGGGAACTCGGCGTCTCTAATGAAAAGGAACTGGTTGGTCGGGGAGTTGCTTACTGCGCGGCATGCGACGGAATGTTCTACAAGGGAAAGACTGTTGTAGTCGTGGGTGGAGGCAACACCGCAGCAGCGGATGCGCTGCTTCTGAGCCGCGTCGCTGAGAAGGTTATCATTGTTCACCGCAGAGATACGCTCCGGGCGACGAAGATCTACCATGAACCCCTGATGAGAGCAGAGAACGTGGAATTCCGCTGGAATAGTGTGGTAATGGAACTGCTTCACGAAGACAAGCTCATCGGTGTCCGACTGAAGGATGTACAGACCGGCGAAGAAACGGTGCTTGCAGCGGACGGCGTGTTCGTCAGCGTAGGCAGAAAGCCTGCCACGGAGCTGGTCGCAGATCAGGTTGAGCTGGATAAGGGCGGCTACATCGTCGCAGGTGAAAACACTGCAACCAACATCCCCGGCGTATATGCTGTGGGAGATGTGAGAACCAAGCTGCTCAGGCAGGTAGTCACTGCCGTAGCGGACGGGGCCATGGCTGTTCACATGGCTGAAGAATATCTGGCAGGAGGTGCCTGAAAATGAAGATTAGGAAATGGATTCACCCCGCGCTGTTCACTCTGGGCGGCGCGCTGGCGGGACTGGCATATTATTACTTTATCGGATGCGCAAGCGGAAGCTGTCCCATCACTTCAAGCCCATTCGGCTCCATGCTGTATATGGGCGTGATTGGCTATTTGGTATCCGGGATTTTCACTAATGGCTACCACCATCGGTTCCGCTCGCATTGACGAGAACGGCAACGCTACGACAGGGCTTCCGGAGATCAAACTTGCGAGGAAGCCTC
>CAMGMW010000182.1 GCA_946059285.1 uncultured Clostridia bacterium | reverse complement strand
CGCTGGAGCAGATCGACGAGATGGACAAGTGGGAGGGCAGCCAGCTCAACACCGCGAAGGAAATTCTTGCCTACGAGCTGACCAAACTCGTCCACGGCGAGGAGGAGGCAGACAAGGCGCGCGCCGCTGCGAAGGCGCTTTTCGCTGGCGGCGCGGACGACAGTGATATGCCCACAACCGAACTGACCGAGGCGCAGCTCACGGACGGCAGCATTGCCATTCTCGACCTCATGCTTGCCTGCAAGCTTGCCCCGAGCAAGTCTGAAGCGCGCCGTTTGGTACAGCAGGGCGGCGTGTTCGCCAACGACGAAAAGGTCGCCTCGATCGATGCCCGCTTTACCGCAGAGCAGCTCAAAACGGGCGTGAAGCTGCGCAAGGGCAAAAAAGTTTATCATAAAGCGGTTTTGGCGTAATTGAATTCCGATTTGCAAATGAGACGGATTTTGAAGCGGTCGGCTGCCTTGCGCGGCAGGGCGCCTGACCTGCGACCCGCACAACGCGGCAGGAATCGCTTTTTATGAATCTCTGGGAATGCAGCCGAAATCCGTTTGTTTTCATCGAAAACTGTAACACGGATCGATGAGATTTTTGCCTTTCGGTCAATAAAATGGTATACAGACACGCTTGGCGCATAAGTAAAGCTGGGGGTGTTTGTATGTCCTATTTTAAAAAGTATTACGGTGTTTATGTGTTTGTTTGCCTGATGGGTTTGTTGGCGGCAATGCTGCTGTCCCGCGCGGGAGGCGCGATCACAGCCATGGTTGCCGAACCCGATTTGACGCCGACTGTTGTGATCGATGCAGGTCACGGCGGTGAGGACGGCGGCGCTCTTTCGCACAGCGGCGTACAGGAAAGCAGTATCAATTTAGAGATTTCACTGCGGCTGAATGATTTGATGCATTTTCTGGGGGTCAGAACGCGGATGATCCGCACTTCGGATATCGCGGTCTATACGGAAGGCGCGCAGACAATCGCGGAGAAAAAGGTTTCAGATATCCATAACCGTGTGAAAATGGTGGAGGAAACGCCCAATGCCCTTCTGGTCAGTATCCACCAGAACAATTTTCCTGAGGCAAAGTATCGCGGCGCACAGGTGTTTTATGCCGCAACGGAAGGCAGCGAGAGCCTTGCGAAACAGACACAGCAGTATCTCGCCACGCATGTTGATACAAAAAATCATCGGGAGTGCAAAGCGGCTAAGGATATCTATCTGATGAAGCATGTCTCCTGTACCGCGATTTTGGTCGAATGCGGATTCCTTTCCAATGAAGCAGAAGAACAGCTTTTACGGGATGAGTGCTATCAAAAAAAGCTGGCTTCTGCAATCTGCTGTAGCGTTATCGACTATCTGGAGGAAGAAAATGAAGTCTAAAACCGTTTTTTTGTGTTCCAACTGCGGAGAAGAAACATCAAAATGGCAGGGGCGCTGCCCTTCCTGCGGCGCGTGGAACACTCTGGAGGAATACACCCCGCAGCCGGCTGTCAAGGCTGCCGTTACCCGCAGTGCCGCCGGAAACCGACCCAAACGGCTTTCCGAAGTGCAAAGCGGTCAGGAACTGCGCTTTACCACCGGCATGGGGGAATTGGACCGGGTACTTGGCGGCGGCGCGGTTCGCGGGTCGTTGGTATTGGTCAGCGGTGCCCCTGGCATCGGCAAATCAACGCTCCTTCTGCAAATCTGCGATCAGATCAGCCGTGAACAAAGCATTCTCTATGTCTCCGGAGAGGAAAGCGAAAGCCAGCTAAAGCTGCGCGCAGAGCGCCTTGGCGTTCGCTGTGAAGCACTGTATCTGCTCTGTGAAACTGCGCTTGACGACATTCTCTCCGCGGCGGAACAGCTGAAACCTGATCTTTTAATCGTGGATTCGATCCAGACGCTGTACACAGAGGATAAGACCTCTTCTCCCGGCAGCGTTACGCAGGTTCGCGATTGCACCATGCGGCTGATGCAGTATTCCAAAAACAGCGGTGTAACTGTGTTCGTAGTGGGACATATTAACAAAGAGGGCGCAATCGCTGGTCCGAAGGTTTTGGAGCATATGGTGGACTGCGTCCTTTATTTTGAAGGTGATGAGCATACCACCTACCGAATGCTGCGGGCAGCAAAAAACCGTTTCGGCTCCACCAACGAAATCGGTGTGTTTGAGATGGATGACACCGGTCTGCGTGAGGTGCCGAACCCGTCAGAGATGCTTTTGGCGGGTCGACCGATGAACACGCCGGGCACCTGCGTTGCCTGCATCATGGAGGGAACCAGACCTGTTTTGGCGGAGGTACAGGCGCTCGTCTGCCCGACAAGCTTTAATATGCCCCGCCGAACCAGTAACGGCTTTGATTATAACCGTACGGCAATGCTGCTTGCTGTATTGGAAAAACGTGCTTCTCTGCGCTTCGGCAATGCCGATGTTTATCTCAATGTGATCGGCGGGCTGCGTCTGGACGAGCCCGCTGCGGATCTGTCTGTTGCCATTGCCTGTGCCTCCGCACTGACTGACAAGCCGGTTTCCGACACGCTTGCTGCAATCGGTGAAATCGGTCTGACAGGGGAGATCCGGTCTGTGAACCAGCTGTCTCATCGTCTGACTGAGGTACGGCGTTTGGGCTTTACGCAGTGCATTATTCCACGCAGCGCCTCCAAGGATCTGCGCCCTCCGGAGGGGCTGGAGCTTTTGCGTGTCCGTAACCTTCGGGAGGCGTTGGCTGTCATTTTCTAACGTCGGAAAATAAACAGTAGATTTTTTCCGTATCTTGTAGTAAAATAATAAAGATTGCTGCAACAGGGGAGGGTGCTATGCCAGGAATAAAATACTTGACACGCGTAATTCGCGGTATGCGCTTTCAAAAACTGAATTACATTCTGGGCGTTGTGAAAGAAAAAAGTGGTCACAGCAAGGCCAGGACCTTTTGCAGTATTCTTTGGTGCGCCATGCGATACGGTGCAGGCTATTATGACTACGCTATGTTCGGTTTTTACGCCATGAACGGAAAACAGCGTGATACCTATTTGACACGCGTCCGCAATAAAAAAGTTTGTGAGCTGATGAA
This sequence comes from uncultured Clostridia bacterium, assembly GCA_946059285.1. The sequence continues at coordinate 672 of CAMGMW010000182.1, read as the reverse complement.
TCAGGACGGCTTCGGTGATGAATTTGATGACAAGCTCCGCTTTAACGAACGCTTTGCGTCCTTTTTAAACCGGAGATGTTTGAACGCACAGACTGCAAGCATAGAGCAGGTCGAGGATTTTCTGCGTGGTCAGGATGCGTTTTTCGCAAAGCCCAACCGCGGTACCTGCGGCAACGGGATTGAGAAGCTTCATACCGCTGACTTTGCAGACGCACAGGCGGTCTTGGAGTATGTACGGCGGAAGGAACTGTTCGTGTTGGAGGAGGTTCTGGTACAGCATCCTCAGATGGCGGCATTGCATCCGGAATCCGTCAATACGCTGCGGATCGTAACGGATCGTGTCGGAGATACCACGCACATTGCTTATATTTCCGTGAAGATCGGTACCGGCGATTCTTTCTGTGACAATTCCGGGCAGGGCGGTGTGATCTGTCGTGTGGATCCGGAAAGTGAGACGATCTGTTCCGTGGCGACTGACGACTATTTTCATGTCTTTGAGGTGCACCCCGATACCGGCATCTGTTTTAACGGTTACCGGCTTCCGATGGTACACGAGGCAATCGAACTGGCAAAAGCTGCTGCGCAGGTGGTGCCGGAGATCTGCCATGTCGGATGGGACATTGCCATTACGCCGGACAAGCCTGTACTGATCGAGGGGAATGATTATCCGGG
>CAMGMW010000181.1 GCA_946059285.1 uncultured Clostridia bacterium | reverse complement strand
ATTTCCGTACCGGGGAACTGGATTGGAAAGACTGTGGGTCAGATTGATGTTCGTAAGAAGCACGGGATCAATATTATGGCGATCAAACATGGTGGCGTAATGAATCTGAACGTTACACCGGATACCCGTTTCCCAAAAGAAGATACTGTTTTTGTATTGGGCAACATCAAAGATATTCAAAAGTGCTTTCACATTTAGTGTGCGAAAGAAGATGATCGTATGAAAGAGGCTCTTTTCATATGCGCGGTAGCCGCAACGTTTGTTTTTGGCTATTTCCTGATGAAAAAGCTGGATGTTTTTTTGGAAAGCAATCGCAGGCAGGTTTCCGATTCTTCAGATCGCCCTTTGCTTCGTCTCGCTTTTGAAGACCTTCTGATTGTTGAATCAGTATCAAGTCTGCTGGAAAGTTTTTCAAAAAAGAACCCGGACTGTAAATTATATCTCTTTTCCGGCTCCGCGGAGGAGATCATGGAAAAGCTGACAGCAAATGAACTCGATTTTGGTTTTTTCATCACCGAGTCCATCTGTGCTTCCGACAAAGAGTATGCTTCTGTTTTCATTCCACTGAAGCAAAGCAGCCTGATATCCGAAGCCGTCGGATTGCCTGTGGAGCCTCTTGAAACGGAGGAAGCCATGGTAAAGATTATTTGGAGAGCAAAGGGATGCAGTGGGGACGGAAAACGGTTTGCCGAGCAGATAGGTCGGTTTTCTCAAAAGGAACAAGGACCGTTCTGACGATGCTGAGATAGAAAACAAAGCCGAAATGTGCTATAATCTATATGCAATCTGTTTTTCATTCTAAAAAGCTTTCTCTGAATTGATCCGCTTGCATCTAAAAGATTTTGTAAGCCGGAGGTGACCATATGGACGCAAACAGACAAACCACGGACCAGCTATTAAAAGCGGTGCAGGAAGAAGAACAACAAAAGCCGAGAGGCCACCTTAAAATCTTTTTTGGCTATGCGGCAGGGGTTGGAAAAACATACTCCATGCTGAAAGCCGCTCATGCGGCAAAGCGGCGCGGCGTAGATGTGGTTGTCGGTCATATTGAGTCTCATGCTTATTCCAAAACCGCAGCGCTGCTGAATGGCTTGGAGCTTCTACCTAATCTGAATATAGAATCCAACGGTCTCAAGCTTCATGAGTTTGATATTGATGCGGCGATTGCGCGAAAGCCGCAGCTTGTCCTTGTGGATGAGCTTGCTCACACCAATGCGGAAGGATGCCGTCATACAAAACGTTACCAGGACGTAGAGGAGCTTCTGCGTTCAGGGATCGACGTGTGTACTACGGTGAACGTACAGCAAATTGAGAGTCTGAACGATATGGTCGCCGCGATAACCGGTGCTTCGGTGCGGGAGCGAATACCTGACTCTGTGTTTGACAATGCAGATCAGGTCGAGCTTGTGGACATTGAACCGCAGGATTTGATTGAACGCATAAAGACCGGAAACGTTTATAAGAAAGCGAAAGCAGAGGCGGTTGACGGTTTCTTCACAGTCGAGAAGCTCACCGCTCTGCGTGAAGTTGCTTTGCGTCGATGTGCGGATCGGGTCAACATTCTGACCGAGAATGCAAGGATCAAAAACCACAGCGATTACCACACAGATGAGCATATTCTTGTCTGTCTGTCCTCTTCCCCATCTAATGCAAAAATTATCCGTACTGCCGCAAGAATGGCAAATGCGTTTCGGGGTGCCTTTACAGCGCTGTTTGTCGAAACCCCCGATTTTTCCGCCATAGCAGAGGAAGATGTAAAACGCCTGCACGCAAATATGCGCCTTGCCGAACAGCTTGGCGCGAAGATCGAAACCGTTTACGGGGAGGATGTGCCTTTCCAGATCGTGGAGTTTGCGCGGCTTTCCGGGGTGTCAAAAATTGTGATTGGACGAAGCGCCGCAACACGCAGAAGCATACTCAGCAAACCTACCCTGACGGAAAAATTGATTGCCAGTGCGCCGAATCTGGATGTACATATCATTCCCGATACCGTTTCGGACGTTTCGGCTTATCGAAAAAAGGCAGCGAAACTGAAAAAACGGATTGTTTTTTCAGCGGCGGATATTTTAAAAAGCGTAGGGATTCTGGTTGCAGCGAGCTGCATGGGATTTCTTTTTTATAATCTGGGGTTTGACGAAGCGAACATCATTACGGTATATGTCCTCGGTGTGCTTCTGATTTCGGTTTTCACGACCAACCAGATTTATAGCCTTATTTCATCCGTTGTCAGCGTCCTGGTATTTAACTTTTTATTCACGGAACCGAAATACACACTGCTCGCGTATGATAAGGGCTATCCCGTCACCTTTCTGGTCATGTTTGCTGCGGCTTTCCTGACGGGCTCGCTGGCAGTAAGACTAAAAGAGCATGCAAAGCAATCTGCACAGGCGGCTTTTCGCACGAAAGTGTTGTTTGATACAAACCAGTTACTGCAAAAATCGGTGGGGCGGGATGAGATCATTTCGACCATGGCAAACCAACTGATGAAACTGCTGGGAAAGGACATTATCGTCTACTGTGCCGAAAACGGCACCCTTGGCAATCTGCAGCTTTTTCATGCCACGGAGGAACCTTTTGACAAAAGCTGTATTTCCGACGATGAAAAAGCAGTTGCCATGTGGGTTCTAAAAAACAACAAGCATGCCGGCGCCACTACGGATACGCTTTCCAATGCCAAGTGCCTGTATCTCGCAATTCGAATCAATGACCGGGTATATGGGGTCGTCGGAATTGTGATTGGGGATTCACCCCTGGACGCCTTCGAAAACAGCATTCTTTTGTCCATCCTCGGCGAATGCGCTCTGGCTCTTGAAAGTGAGAAAAACGCAAGGGAGAAAGAAGAAGCAGCCGTCATCGCCAGGAATGAGCAGCTCCGGGCGAATCTGCTGCGGGCGATCTCGCATGACCTGCGGACCCCGCTTACCTCGATCTCCGGTAATGCAAGCAATCTTCTGTCCAACGGGGATGCGTTTGACGCTGATACCAAACAGCAGCTCTACACGGACATCTATGATGATTCCATGTGGCTGATCAATCTGGTGGAAAATCTGCTTTCTGTAACACGCTTGGAAGAAAACCGCCTGAATTTGAACATTTCGGAGAATTTGATGGATGATGTTATCGCAGAAGCGCTGCGTCATGTGAATCGGAAGAGCGTGGAGCATCACATCAGCGTGGAAAGCAAAACGGAATTGCTGCTTGCCAAAATGGATGCAAAGCTCATTGTTCAGGTGGTAATCAATATTGTAGATAACGCCATCAAATATACGCCCAAAGGGTCCAATATTCGAATTACGACAGAAAAGCAAGGCAATGATGCAGTCGTTTCCATTGCCGACAACGGAGAAGGCATTCCCGATGAAATAAAGCCCAGAATATTTGATATGTTTTACAGCGGCGCGAATAAAATTGCGGACAGCCGCCGCAGTCTCGGTCTTGGTCTGTCGCTGTGCAAATCGATTATAAATGCGCACGGTGGGAAGATTACGGTTTCTGACAACACGCCGCACGGCGCAGTGTTTACCTTTACGTTACCCGCGGGGGAGGTACAATTACATGAATAAACCACTGATTCTGGTCGTGGAAGATGATTCATCGGTAAAAAACCTGATTATGACGACTTTGAAAACACATGATTATCGCTATCTGGCTGCCGCAAATGGTGCTGCAGCAGTTTTAGAAGCATCTTCCCATAACCCGGATATTGTCCTGCTTGATT
>CAMGMW010000180.1 GCA_946059285.1 uncultured Clostridia bacterium | reverse complement strand
ATTGCTTAGGGACGCGAACAGCGCGATGAATACGATGATAATTTTTTTGACAGTTTTACCCGCAAAGAAGAAGCTCGTGACCGAAAAGTTGTTTTTCATTGCACAAAATCCGATTTGGACGCAATTAAGCGCTACGCGCACATCATTGATGTAAAGTATACTGAGGAGGAAATTCACCATGCCTGAAAATGAAATCAAAAAAGCACCTGTTGAGCAACTTCAGATGAACGCCGTTTCTGCGCCAGAACCCCCTGCCGTTATCCCCGCTGCAACACCAGCTCAGCGTCCGCAGAGCTATGCAGAAAAAGTGCAAGGCCTGACCGCAGATGAACGCATTTGGCAGCTGGCAAAATCTAAGGCAGTTGCAATGGCCAATTTGCCGGATGGGATGCTTCCTCAAACCTACGCTGGGAACATTGGCGCTTGCGCCATTGCCTGTGACATGGCCCAGCGCATGGGTGTGTCGTACTTGTTCGTGATGCAAAATCTTTACGTTGTGCATGGTCAGCCTACATGGAGCGGCAAAAGCTGCAAGGCTCTGATTGACAACAGCGGTGAGTTTGCAGGCCGCACTCGTTACCGCATGGAAGGACAGGAAGGTACCGATTCGTGGGGCTGCCGCTTGATTGGCGTGGATAAGCTTACCGGCGAGAATGTTGAAGGCCCTAAAGTCACCGTCAAAATGGCAAAGGATGCCGGATGGTGGAACAAGAACGGCAGTTACTGGCCCAAGATGACCGAAATGATGCTCAAGTACCGTGCTGCAGCATACTTTGCCCGTGCTGAATGCCCGGAAGTTCTGATGGGCGCAAACGTTGATTATGAATCCGGCACAGGTGACAGTGCCGAGGAAGAGACGAACATTCATGCTTAACGTCGTAGCGATTATGGGCCGATTGGTGGCCGACCCGGAGCTCAAAACCACCCAGCAAGGCACCAGCGTGTGCAGCTTCCGCATTGCCTGTGACCGCAACTTTGCCCGGCAGGGCGAGCAGCGGCAGGCGGACTTTATCGATATCGTGGCATGGCGTGCACAGGCCGAGTTTGTGTGCAAGTATTTCCAGAAGGGCAGCCTGATTGCCATTGAAGGCAGTCTGCAGACCCGTCAGTATCAGGACAAGAACGGCAGCAACCGCACCTCCGTGGAGGTCGTGACCAGCAATGTGAGCTTTGCGGGCTCCAAGGCGGCAGACAATCCCGCCGCCGCGTCCTACGAGCAGCAGACGATGAATCATGTGCAGCAGGCAAAAGCCGCGCAGAACGCCCCACAGCCGCGTTTCACAGATGGTCAGTTGGATGCTATACCGCCTGATGACTTTTCCGTGATCTCTGACACCGACGACCTGCCGTTCTGATTATGGGTAAAAACGATTTATTCGCAGAGCGGCTGAAAGAGCTGCGCAAACTAAGTGGTGATTCTCAAAGAAAACTTGGGAAAAAGATTTTTGTTTCGCAGGTCACCGTTTCCTGTTATGAGCAGGGGCGAGCAAGACCGAGTTTTGAAACGTTGGTGGCTATATGCAAACTATACGGAACATCATCCGACTACTTGCTTGGGTTGACAGATGATGACCCATCCGACGAGTTCAGAAAGCACCGGCATTGATGTAGATCATAGACAAAACCTGATGCAAAATAAGCTGTGCTATCTGGCTATACGGGCGTGCAAAAACGAGAAAGGAGGTGGAGTATGCCGGAGAAAAGACGAACCAGCTTTATTTTGCTTTTGGAGCACGTTCACACGATGGAAGAGCTGACAGATGAAGAGTTTGGACAGTTTATCCGTGCGTATGCGGCTTACGTCGAGAACGGAACAGAACCGGATTTTAAAGACCGCTCCATGCGGATGATGTGGAAAACTGTAAAGGCGTTTGATGAAATGAACGCGCAAAAGTAGTCCAGCACATCCGAAGCACGGCAGCAAGCTGGAAGAAAAGGCGCGGAAAAACGTTGGAAATCTGATAGCAAAGCTATTGATGCCAATAGCAAAAATAGCAAATGCCATTTTGCCAATAGCAAAAATAGCTTATCTGTATCTGAGTCTGAGTCTGAATCTGTTTATAAAGAAATATCCCCTAACGGGGATATAAAGAAAGGCGCTAACGCGCAGATACCCACGCCGGAGACCAAAACAGCCAGATTCCACCCACCGGACATGGCAGAGGTCAAGGCGTACTTTTCCGAAAAGGGCGGAACGAACGCGCAAGCTGAAAGATTTTTTACTTATTACGAATCCAACGGGTGGCGTGTGGGAAAGAATCCGATGAAAAAGTGGAAGGCTGCTGCATCGGGCTGGATATCCAGAGACAGAGACCAAGCATCTGGATATAACCGAAAGCCAACCGAGACCGTAGACGACCAGCTTGCCCGGGTGCTGGCGAAGATGGACAGAGAAAGGGGTTTTGAGACATGACGCGGGAAGATGTGGCAAAGCTGATCCGAATGAATTTTGTGCTGTACAAGCTGGGCTCCAAGCCGCTGACCGATGAGGAGATGCAGACCACCATTGACGTGTGGACGTACCAGTTTGGCGACTATGACGGCGATACTGTCAAGCGGGCTTTTCTGGCGGCAAACCGGGTATGCGTTTATCCGGTCACCGTGGCCGATATCTTCAAGCAGCTCTCCCAGTGTCTTGACCCGTCCGCTGAATGGGATGCTCTGGCTGTAGCGGCACGCAAAGCGCAGACCTTTTTGAGCTGGCGAAAGTTCCCGATGGTGACCGGCATTGACGAAAAGGGCGGGCTGCTGCGTAGTGACGGGCAGAAAGAGCTGAAAGCCCTGTATGACCAACTCCCCCCGGCGGCAAAATCCTATGCCGGAAGCGTGGGAGGACTGGCAGAGCTGGCTGAAATGCCAGACCTTACATACCGCCGGGCCGAGTTCTTGAAGCAGGCGCAGGACGATATTACTACCGCCCCGCGTGAAGCTGCAAGGCTGCGGGCGAGCGAGCCGACAAGGAAGGAGATTGAAAAATGAGCAAGCGTTACATTGACGTAGATGCTGCCGTAAGTAATGCAGAGGCACGCTATGGAGAATGGGTTCTTGCTATGGCCGCCGCAGAAGGAACCCGCCAGATCAACATGGTTTATAAAAAGCAGGAGCTTTTCAAAGCTGTGAAGAAGGTTGTTGAAAGCTGCCCGTCTGTTGACCTGGACGGCCTGCGGCCTGTGGCACACTGGGACATGGAAGAAGATGCCGTTGGTGATCCTATCATCTGGACTTGCTCGAATTGCAAAGAAAGCATTGTCATGTATGACGGGACTCCAATGGAAAACGGCTATAAATACTGCCCGCACTGCGGTGCAAAGATGGAGGCTGCGCAGACCGATGGTAAAACTTGAACCCTGCTTTCGCTGCCCCGACCGGCACCCGATCTGTCACGACAGCTGCCAGAAGTACGCCGAGTACAAGCGCCAGCTGAAAGCGGAGCGCATCTACACCAACGGGAACAACGCGGCAGAGCGGATCAGCCGCAACGATTTCAACAAAGAAGGATGGATGGGAGGAAGAAAACGGTGAAAGTTCTGATCGCCTGTGAGGAATCACAGGAAGTCTGTAAAGCGTTCCGAGCAAAAGGCCATGAAGCCTACTCATGCGACATTCAGGAGCCGTCCGGCGGGCATCCTGAATGGCACATTCTTGGGGATGCGCTTAAGGCCATTAAGGGGGGGCAAATCATTACGATGGACGGCGTAACGCATGATGTTGGCAAGTGGGACTTGCTCATTGCTCACCCGC
>CAMGMW010000179.1 GCA_946059285.1 uncultured Clostridia bacterium | reverse complement strand
CTCGATGGTCAGCGGAAAGTAGTCGATGCCCGGCTTGGGATCGGGAGAGCATGTCACCGTGGTGAGGACAACGGTATCGCCGTAGCGGCAGATGCACTCGGCATCTGCAAGCTCTGCGACTTTGCCGGTTTCCACGGTAAATGGGCGACCGCCGATCACGGTTTCGAATACGTGGTGGTTCGGGTACTGTTTTCTGGTAATCATTGAAAAACCTCCTGAAAATTATGGTATTCCACGGGAGGTTTAGCACTTGAAGCTGCATCCGTCGTGCGGCTGTACCTTCAACTGCTAAACATCACTCCCGTGTGCGGTGGAACAGTGGGACGCAATGCATTCGCATCTCAGCAAAATGGGCGACCCGCGGGCCGCCCATTGGTTGCTATTACTTACGGATGCCCAGCTTTGCAATGATGGAACGATAGCGGTTGATGTCCTTCTTTGCAAGGTAGTCAAGCAGACTGCGGCGCTTACCGACCATCATCAAGAGGCCACGGCGGGAGTGATTGTCGTGCTTGTGCTCCCGCAGATGCTCTGTCAGCTCATTGATGCGGGCCGTCAGGATTGCGATCTGAACTTCGGGAGAACCGGTGTCGCCCTCATGGGTCGCGTACTCGGCGATGATAGCGGTTTTCTTTTCTTTCTGGATCATTGGAATTTCCACCTTTCAAAAATACTGTCCTGCGGCTAAGTCTGGGATGGCGGAATGCCCCCGACGGAGGCGGTCTCCCGAAACTGAGCACGCGGATTTCTGCTGACAGCCGTCAGCTAACTGATCATACCACAGAGTCAATCAAAAGTAAAGAAATATTTTTCCGGAAAACGGGTATTTTCAGCAAAATCGATTTGTTCCAGATGCAAAAGCCACCGTTTTACGTCCAACCCCGCAGAAAACCCGCCGATACCGTTTCCCGCGACAACCCGGTGGCACGGGAGCAGAATCAGCAGAGGGTTTTTCCCGACTGCGTTGGCGACGGCGCGGCAGGCGCTTGCCTGTCCGATCACCGCGGCAAGCTGCGCATAGGTGACGACGGTTCCGTAAGGGACGCGTGCAAGTGCCTGCCAGACCGCCTGCTGGAACGCCGTTCCCTGCGGTGCAAGAGGCAGTTCAAACACACGGCGCGCACCCGCGAAATACTCCTTCAACTGACATGCCGCCGCCTCCGTCACAGCATCCGGCATTGGCTGCTGCTCCTCAGGCGCATGCAGCAGATCCACCCGCGAAAGCCGCCCGTTTTGCGCAGTCAGCCGCAGTCTGCCCAGTGGGGAATCCAAATATACGGTGTTCATGCCTCAACATCAAAGTCCAGCGAAATGGTCCGCAGCTTCGTGGGCAGCGCATGATAGCACACGCCGGCAGCGTCCAGCATCCGTTTAGAGGCAAGGTTCATTTCCGTTCCGTCATATTTATCGGACAGATAAACGATCTCGGCAATGCCGCTCTGGATGATGGCTTTGGCGCACTCGTTGCAGGGAAAGAGCGCCACATACAGCCGTGCCCCGCGCAGCAGCCGTCCCCCGGCATTCAGGATGGCGTTCAGCTCCGCGTGCACCACGAAGGGGTACTTGGTCTGCTCTCCTTCGCGCTCCCACGGGAACTCATCGTCACTGCAGCCGTTCGGCAGCCCATTATACCCGGTGGAAATGATGATGTTCTCCGGCGATACGATACACGCTCCCACCTGCGTATTGGGATCCTTGCTGCGCTTTGCCGCCAGAAGGGCGATGCCCATAAAATATTCATCCCATGAAATATAGCCCTGTCGTTTCATTGTACTCCCTCCTGTAGGATGCACAGTACCGGACAAATTATACCAAAAAACGCAGCGCTTTCACGCCGCTGCAGGCAAGCGCGACCAGCAGACCCGCAATAAGCACGCCGACAAACGTCGTCGGAATGGCACGTTTCAGGCGCATATCCATCAAAGCCGCAACCAGCGCACCGGTCCATGCGCCGGTACCCGGCAGTGGGATCGCCACGAGAACGCACAGTCCTACCAGCTCCGACTTTTGCACCCGGGCGCTCTTCCGTTTGGCGCGATCCTCCAGCCTTCGGGCAATACGCTCCAGCCGGGGATAGCGCGTCATCCACCGGAGAATTCTGCGGATGAACAGCAAAATGAAGGGCACCGGAACCATATTCCCCAGCACACTGGCAGCGTAGGCGACCCACGGATCCAGACCCTGCGCAATTCCATAGGGAATACCGCCGCGCAGCTCAATGACCGGCACCATGGAAATCAAAAAGGTGACCAGAATTTTACCAAATAGCGTTTGAAAAAAAGCCATACCATGTCTCACTTTGCACAGATGTAATACGGGTTCTTGATTGAATCAAGAATCCTGTGCTGCGCACACTGCGCCTCTCATGCAGATCTGACGCACCTTCGGTGCGATCAAAAGCTTTGAAAACTTTTCATCAGATTCCAGTACAATGCACAGACAAAAGGGATTGATCCACATGTCCGAAGTATATCATAACTCTCCGTAAAAAGCAACAAAGCAAACCCGCCACCCTACGGAAAAATAAGGCGGCGGGTAACTGTATCATTCAAACTCCTTCAGAAGCACCGTGCCCTGTGGCGTAATGCGGTAAACTGCCTCGGTATCGCGGTCCAACAGCGGCTCACAGGGTGTGTCCGCAGTATAGAACACGCAAGTACCGCACGAGGAGGAAATCTTCCGCGGAACAGGTGCCATTCTTGCCGTGATGCCGCTCGCTGTCATAGCGCGGTGCGTTTTCAGGGCGGCAAGATGCGTGTGGAAGGTAGCGACAAACTCAGCCATGCCGTGTTAGCAGGAGGGAGTATTCATCCTCCTCCAGCTCCTTGACCGCAACCGCATAGCCGGAACGTGCGGCAAACCGCTTGACGTTCTGCACGGCAGTGTTGTTATCGACCAGCACCTCCAGCGTGTCGGGATGCTCCCGTTCGATCGCACGCTGCACCTGAATGACGGGCAGCGGGCAAGCCAGACCTCTTGCGTCTACCATAATCGGTCACTCCTTTTTCAGATGCGTAACGGAAATAATCAGGATCACGACCAAGCAGGCAATGACAGCAATCGGTCCGTTAACGCTGGTCCCCTCTGCGGAGGAAGCGGTTTTCAGCGTATGTGCGGCGGCAGCGCCTGCCACCATGCCGAGGACGGTGATCGCACTGTCTGTGTTGCCTTCACCGGTAAGTACGAGCTGGCGCAGCGGGCAGCCGCCGAGCAGCGTGCAGCCCCAGCCGACGACGGTCATGCCGAGCAAATTCCACAGCCATTCGGTGTGGGCAATAGGCTGCCCCTCAAAGCCGAAGTTGATGTAGGTGGAGACGGGAACGCCTTCGATCAGAGCGCGCAGCAGGTTGCCGCCGAGGACGGCAATCAGGATGCAGACAAAGCCGGCAAGCAGACCAAATTCCTTGAACATGACGGCGTCACGAATGCCGCCGACCATGCAAAGGCGGCTCTTTTGTGCCAAAGCGCCGACGACCAGCCCGATGCCAAGCGCAAGCAAGACGGGCGCATGCTGGGAGCCGGGGCCTTTTTCGGAAGCAAAGAAGAAAGTAACGCCGATAAACGTCAGGACAAAGCCGAAAATCAGCATCACCGGGAAAGTCAGTCCCTCCGCCATACTCTGCTTATAGGCACGTCCCAGAGAGAAATTCTTCTTGAGGAAGAAAATACCGATGAGGATACCGAGAATAAAGCCGACCAGACCGACGATGGCGTTCAGATCGCCGCCGCCGATACGGATGACCATACGCAGC
>CAMGMW010000178.1 GCA_946059285.1 uncultured Clostridia bacterium | reverse complement strand
AATCCTGCGGCAGCCCCGCGCAGCGTTATGTGTCTTTTCAACACGCTCGCTAGACACGATGCTTCGTCGATCTTATTCGGCGCTCGGCACCGTGCCGGCAACTCTGACGCCGGGAAGCCTCATCGCGAACGGTCCCTTATAGCGCTCACTGTCATAGCGCTCTTTGGAGAAGATCATGCTGCCGCAGCAGTCGTTGATGCTGCCATTGACAGAACCGCCGGTAACGATATGAGTTTCCTTGCCGTCAAAATAATATGCAAGCCTGATTTCACCGCCAAAATGCCCGGACATTTCATCCATTTGGAAGTCCGAGAAGCTCACAGGATAGAGATATGGTCCTTTTTTCATATCTGCAAGGGACACCGTGCCGTTCTCACAGCTGAATGCCCTGTAATCACCGGTGGGCGGCACGCCCAGATAGGAGGACAGACGTGCGCCACCGTGATAGGCGACGACCTTACCGTTTTTAATGACAACGCGGTTCGCCATGGGAATGCCCTCGCTGCTGTAGGGCGCGGTAGCCCGCAGTGTGAGTTCCAGCCGTTCTCCGATCGTGTCCGCGGGCTGAACATCGGCGCCTACCTTCCAGGTGGAATAGCCCGGGAACACCATCCCGACATGGGTGCGGGAAAGATAATATGACAGGACCTCCGCGACCTCGTCGCCGGAAAGAATCAAATCATAGGTGCCGGAGGGCAGCTCATGACGGGCAACGGAGCGGTGAGCAACCTGTAAAAGCGCTGTTTCCGCTTTCTTCTTCACTGCCTCACAGCTTAAGTCATCATAGCTGAAGGTGTGATGCATCTCCACATCCTCCGGCTCCTTACACTGGGCAACAAACTCCCCGTTCACGCCGAATTTGGTATAGCAGACGTCCGTTCCCTTGCAGGTGAGAAGATGCGTCGTGGTTTTTACCGCAAAAATCTCCACTGAGTTCAAAAAGGCGTTCGGATCGCAATCGGCGGAGAAGATCGCTTCCGCCATTTTCATGGCGGCTTGCTCCACCGGGATATCCGCAAGGGCACCGGGCTGGATGATGGGTTCGCAGACCTGCCGATCGGGCAGTTCGTAGGTAGGATTCGCCACAAAGGAGGCGGCGTAATAAGCCCCCCGGACGGCGTCAAGGATCTCCGCTTTCGTTTGGGAGGGGACAATCGTTACCTGAGAGACGCCCCGCATGGGCTTGCCGTCCTTTTCAAAGTCACAATAAACGCTCACATGATATTTGCAGGTCTGCTTCATGCGGTGCATATCCAGCCTGCGGCGGATGAAGAAAAGTTCCGCATCCCATTCCTGCTTTTTTTCTATACTCCAAATTTGAATGCCGGCCTGCGCCAGCGCTTCCTTAATCAGGGTAATCATCTTTTGCGCCTGCCTTTCCTAAATTAACCCAGACGGATTTTTGCTTTGATATAGGGACCGCCGTCAGAGACTTTGACCCACTCCTTATAGCCCTTGCCGCAGGCCCCGCAGCCGCCCAACTCCAGCCCGTCGCTGACCATGGAGATAGAACACAGCAGATCAGGGACATAACCCGTGAGCACAACCGGAGAGAAGACCCTGCCGGTCAGCTTGCCGTCCTTGATTTCCCGCGCAATGTTTACCATGCACTGGATTCCCCAATTCTTGGGATCCTCCATACCGGAGGAAGGCTCCTCAAGCAGCATGCCATATTTAACGGAGGCGATCATCTCTTCCACCTTGTCGGTGCCGGGCAGAAAATACGTGTTGGTCATCCGGGTGTAGGCTTTGCGCTCATAGCTTTCGCGCCTGCCGTTTCCGGTCGGCTCGGTTCCAAGATGCATTGCCGATTGGGCATCGCTGATTCCTGCTTTGAGAATGCCCTTGTCAATGATTACGGTGTCATGGGACAGGGTGCCCTCGTCATCAAAGAAGTAGGTAGCAACCTCGTTTTGCCCGCAGCCGTCATGCATGGTGATCAGAGGAGACGCCACCTGCTTACCCATATAGGAGCGGGCAAGCGCCCGATCCTTGACAAACATATCCATTTCCACGCCGTGACCAAAGGCCTCGTGGACAATCATACCGGTGACCTCGGGAGTACATATGCACTCATAGGTGCCCGGTTCTATCGGCTGCGCATCCAGAAGCCCGATCACGGTCTTTGCCATATCGGGAATGGCTTTTTCCATACCGGGGAGGACTTCTGCACCGCCCAGATTGGAAAAGCCACGGAAGCTCTCCCTGATTTCTTCTCCTCTGGCCGCTACCAGAGCAAGCAGACCGGTTGCCCAGAGTACCGACTGCTCCATCTCGCGATGCGGGGACAAAAACAGCTTGTGATACTCCTGATACTCAAATCCTGTCAGAGCATCCAGGATTCTTTCGTCCTGCGCCAGAGCCAGTTCCCGCAGACGACTGATTGTGCCGATGATCTCTTTGTCGCCCAGTGTGCGCGGATGCAGCTCGTATTGTGTGGATCGGCATAAGGTACAGGGTGTGTCATTGAGCTTCTTATATTCCGCTTCCGTGAGCCCGTCGGGGAGGGCTTCGGCAAGCGGCAAAAGGCGCTTATCAATCTGTTCGGCGATGACGGGAATGGCTTCAAAGGTGATCTCATTGGTGCTGTATTCCGCGTAACCCTTGCCATCGTAAACCTTTATAACCATGCCCTTGCCGCCAAAGCTATTGTTTTGAGAAACGGAAATGCCGCTCTTTCCCACTCGATAGCTTTTGGCGTCGTTGTCTGTGACAAGAATCGAGGCATAGGCGTATTTCTCCAAAAGTTTTTCCAGCAATGCTTTGGCAATTGGTTTTTTCTGCGCGATATACGCGCTTCTTTCGACATCCTGCATAAAAAATGTTGCTCCTCTCTGCTTGTAATCATATATGGCATCTTGGATTGCCTTTATACTAGTCCTTGATATAAAGAAGCCTTTATCAGGAACTTATGAGACGGCTTTTGCGACGGTCTGTCGCAAAAGGGAGACGCAAATTGCGGCGCCTTTCGATAAAAATGAAAGATTCTTATCAGAGAGTAGTATTAGTTGACACGGTCAAGAAAGGTACATGCGGGCAGCGCCGCGAGATCTCCGTCGGCCACGGCGGTTGTGACCTGACGTATTTCTTTTCTGCGGCAGTCACCCGCTACAAATATGCCTTCGGCGGCGGTGCAGTCCTCGCCGCAGTCGGCGTAGCCTCTTTCATCCAGAGACAGTACGTTTGCAAACCGTTCGTTCTGTGGGACCAGCCCGATGGCAACAAACATTCCGTCCAGCGCAAGATCACTGGTACTTCCATCGGATTCCTTTTGAAGCGTAATGCCCTCAAGGGTTTCTTCGCCCAGCAGCGCCTTGACGGTAGTACCCAGGATGATCTCGATATTGCGCTGCCCGGTGACCTGACGGACCAGTTGAGCTTCTCCTGTGAGAAAGTCAAGATTCTGAATGATATAAACTTTGCTGGCAAGCTCTGACAGAAGCAGCGCCTCCTGCAGCGCGGAATTGCCGCCGCCGATCACTGCGACAGTCTTGTCCTTGTAAAAAGCACCGTCGCATACGGCGCAGAAGGAGATCCCTTCGCCGATGAACAGCTCCTCCCGATCCAGCCCCAGCAGCCTGTGCTTTGCGCCGGTGGCAATGACCACAGCAGCCGCTTCAAACTCACCGTCATCTGTAACAACAGTTTTTATGTCACCGTTTTTGATTTCAGAAGCCTCACAGAACGCAAACTCCGCGCCCTGCTCCAGAACCTGTTCAACCAGCTTTTCGGCAAACTCATTCCCCGAAACGCTGGGAAAGCCGGGGATATTCT
>CAMGMW010000177.1 GCA_946059285.1 uncultured Clostridia bacterium | reverse complement strand
ATTGCAAAATCATTTGTTGTAGCTTTATTTTGCAATTTTGATCGCTGCGGCGGGTGATTGAACGCGAAAGGGAACCCTGACGGTTCCCTTTCACACTTTCCTTCCCTCCGTCATACGCAGCCGGATCGTTTTTTGACAGTCTGAGCGGAAGAGGACGCTCCCTCTTCCGCTCAGACTGTATTATTACAGCAGCAGGCAGATCAGACCGTTTGCCCCCTCGTTGATGATCTTGGTCAGCGCATCTTTGATCTTGAAGCGGGCATCGTCCGGCATCCGCTTCAGCTTTGCGTTCAGACCCTCATTCACCAGTTCAAACACCGATTTCCCGAAAATGTTGCTCTCCCAGAGTTTTTCCGTATTCCCCTCATATTCTCCGAGCAGATATTTGACCAGTTCCTCCGACTGCTGTTCGTCTCCGACCATCGGACTGATTTCCGTCTGGATATCCGCCCGCATCATATGGATTGACGGCGCACTGGCACGGAGCTTGACGCCATAGGCGCTGCCCTTGCGGACGATCTCCGGCACCTCCATGTGCATCTCCTCTGAAGTGGGCATGACGATACCATAGCCGGTGGCGCGCACCTCCTCCAGCGCGGCGGAAATTTTATCATACTGCTTCTTCATCTCCGCCAATGCCGTCAGCAGACTCAAAAGCTGACCGTCATTCTCGATAGCGAAGCCGGTACGCTCTCCAAGAATCTGATAGAACAGGCCCTCATTGAACTCCAGCTCACAGCAGACCGCACCGCGTCCCAAATCGATGGATTCAATGCGATAACCGCACACCTGTTCAAGCTGGCAGATGTTCGCAATGGCGGTCTCCGCCTCGGCCAGCTTGGAAATCTCGTTTGCATTGCGGCGCATGGATTCATACAGCGCTGTCTTCAGCGGATTATCGCATTCCAGCGCCTGCACCCACGCCGGTAAAAACACCTGCATTTCCCGCATAGGGAAGGCATACAGCAGCTCCCTGAGCATCTCCTGCAGCTCTGTCTCTCGCATACTCTGGCAGTCCACCGCCATCGCGCACACGCCGTAGGTATCCGCGATGTACTTTCTCAGTGCCTGTGCCTCTCCCGCCTTCGGTGCGGCGGAATTGATCAGAACCAGGAACGGCTTCCCCGTTGCCTGCATATCCCGGATCGCACGCTCCTCAGCCGCAATATAGTCCGCTCTGGGGATATCGGTAATCGTGCCGTCAGTCGTAACGACAATGCCGACGGTGCTGTGCTCCTCCATGACCCGCTTTGTCCCCAGCTCTGCCGCCTCGGTCATTGGAATTTCATAGTCAAACCACGGTGTTGTGACCATCCGCGGCTGACCGTCCTCCGTTGCGCCGATGGCTCCGTCCACCATATATCCAACGGAGTCGATCATCCGCACGGAAAGAGTCGCCGTCCCGTCGGGGCTGATCTGCACTGCTTCCTCCGGCACAAATTTCGGCTCCGCAGTCATAATGGTCTTGCCGGAACCGCTCTGCGGCAGTTCATCTTTTGCACGCTCACGCTGATACAGATCGCTGATGTTCGGAATCACCAGTTCCTCCATCACACGCTTGATCAGCGTCGATTTGCCCGTGCGCACCGGTCCGACGACTCCGATATAAATGTCGCCTCCCGTCCGCTTTGCAATGTCGGCGTAGATGTTATTCATATAAACAGCCTCCCCACAGTCTCGTGATACATGGTATGCACGGTTGGGGGAGGCTATGACAAGCTATCTCGTTTTTTATCGGATGACCGGAACAATGGAAATGCCGTTCGTCCCATCAAAGCCATAGGTTGCAAAGAACTTTCCGGCCTCATCGGACTCCGGTTGCTGCAGGAGCAGCAGCCGTTTCGCACCCGCGCTCCGGAAGTGGCTGACTGCGCAGCCCAAAAGCTGGGCGGCAAGTCCCTTGCCCCGATGTTCCGGAAGAAGTCCCAAAAAGACGATTCCACCCGCATCGTGTCCGCAGGGGCGCATACTGATTGCGCCGATGGGCTGTCCGCCGAGCAGCGCCAGCAGCGTCTCCTCGGACGGCTCAGGGCAATGACCCAATGCTTGTAAAAACGCGGTGTCCTCCGCCGTTGCCGGTCGATAGCGAAGGTTGAAGTCCAGCTTTCGGTCTCCTCTCCACCAATGCTGCCGGCCGAGGGTGGAGATCTCCATCGGAAGATGTGATGCATCGTTCAGGAATTTTAGCTGATACTCACCGTTTTCCCATGTGATGCAGGTCACGCCGGTGTTCTCACAGTGTCCGCCTCCGGTGGGGTCGTCCGGGAAAAACAGCCGCTGCATCACGCCGCGCAGCACCATGCCATGCGAAAAGATCGCCACTGTCTGCCCGTCGTGCCGCCGCGCTACCTCATCCAGCGCCTCCATGAAGCGGGCGGTATACACCTCCATCGTCTCGCCGCCCTCGATTGAAAAATGCTCCGGGTCATGTGAGAAAACATACAGCCGCTCCGGATCGTCCAGCTCCAGCTGACCAAAGGGGATGTCCTCCCAAATACCGATGCTCACCTCGCGAAAGCGCGGCTCCCTGTGCAGGGGCAGGGCTTTGGGCTTGTAAATCGCTCCCGCAGTCACACAGGTACGGGTCAGATCGCTGGCATAGACCGCATCCACCGGAATATCCGCAAACCGCTGCTCCAGCGCCTTGATCTGGCGCATTCCGTTGGGCGTTACCATGGAATCATACTGTCCGTGAATGCGGCGGAACACATTGCCCTCCGCCTCCGCATGCCGAATCAAATATAAGGTCGTCATAGAATCACCACATATTTCCCAATATCGTTCTTCATCTTCTGCGCCGCAGCCAGGGCATGGGCAGTATAGTCCGTCCCGTCACTGTCGGTTTTCTGCCATGCACAGATGATACTGCGGGAGGCAGTAACGATGGCGCCGTGTCCAAAGCGGTCAAAGGCAAACTGGACGTTCTTTGCCGTGCCGCCCTGCGCGCCATAACCGGGGACAAGGAAGAACAGCCGGTCATATTTCTCGCGCAGCAGCTTCATCGTCTGCGGGAAGGTCGCGCCCACAACCGCGCCAATCTCGGAATAGCCGTGCTTGCCAAACAAATCGACGCTCCAACGCATGGCAAGATCCGCCATCGCCGTATAGATCACGCGATCACCGGAGAGCAGGTCCTGTACCTCGCGGGAGGATTTGTTGGAAGTCTTGAGCAGCAGGAAAATATTTTTTCCGTCATGCTTGCAATAGGGCAAGTAGGGCTTCACGCCGTCACTGCCCAGATAGGCATTGAGGGTAATTCCGTCGCATTGATAGACCTGATGTGCCGTTTCTCCCACGGAAACCGTACCGAACATGGCCTGCGCGTGAATCTCCGCAATATTTCCCACATCGCCGCGCATGGAGTCGATCAGCACATAATAGCCCAGCTCTCTGGCGCATGCCGCCACGCGCTGCATCTGTGCAATCCCCTCGGCGCCCAATGCCTCAAAACAGGCGCTTTGTATTTTGACCGCCGGTACCGTCTCCTTCAGCGTATCAAGCAGCTCCGTACAAAAGCGATAGTACGCCTCTGCCGCGCCACGCAGGGTTTGTCCGTGGGCTGCAAACGCATCCTTGATAATGTGCTGCGGGAGGATCGGCAGATAAGGATCCAGACCGACCATGACCGGATTTTTCAGCTTGCGAATCTTTTCCTGTAGTTGATCGATTGCCATTCCAAAACCCTCCTGTTTTCATTGTTTATCTACAGTATATCACATTCTTTTTTTTCTGCCAAGACGATTTTTGCACAGAATTAATGAACATGGGCAAACTAGATTCGGGAAGGAGGAGATTTGAATGCAA
>CAMGMW010000176.1 GCA_946059285.1 uncultured Clostridia bacterium | reverse complement strand
GTGTGGGAGTGATCTCCCTTGGCTGTGCTAAAAATCAGGTAAATGCAGAACAAATGATGTTTTTGCTGCAGGAAGCGGGCTTTGAGCTGCTCCCTTCCGTAGAAGGCGCCGACTTGGTGATCATCAACACCTGCGGCTTTATCGATTCTGCCAAAAGTGAGGCAATCGACAATATCCTCGCGATGGGAGAACTGAAACAGGAGGGTGTGATTGGAAAGATTCTTGTGACCGGCTGCCTCTCCCAGCGATATCAGCAAGAAATTTTGCAGGAAATGCCGGAGGTTGACGGCATCTTGGGTACCGGCAGCTATGGCGATATTGTTTCTGCCGCGCAGGAGCTGCTACAGGGGCAAACGGTTTGCCGATTTGGCGATATCCATGCACCCAGCGATGAAGTCGGGCGGGTTCTGACCACGCCGGATTATTATGCCTACATAAAAATTGCGGAGGGCTGTGACAATCACTGCGCATACTGTGTCATCCCTTCCCTGCGGGGAAAATATCGCAGCCGAAGGCTGGAGGACTGCCTCTATGAGGCGCGGATGCTGGCGGAGGATGGCGTGAAAGAGTTGATCGTCGTTGCGCAGGATACCAGCCGATACGGTATAGACCTATACGGCGAACGCCGCCTGCCGGAGCTGCTGCGGCAGTTGTGCAGAATTGAAAAGCTCCACTGGATCCGTGTACATTACCTCTATCCAGATGAGATCAGCGATGAGCTAATTGAGGTTATCGCATCAGAGCCGAAAATTGTAAAATATCTGGATATTCCGATCCAGCATGTCAACGACAAAATTCTGAAACAGATGAATCGCCGTGGTACAAAAGAAGAGCTTGATGCACTGTTTGCCAAGCTGCGCGAGCGTATCCCCGATGTTGTGATTCGCACCAGTTTAATTGCCGGACTGCCCGGAGAAGGGGAGACGGAATTCGAGGAGCTTTGTGGTTGGCTGCGATGCCACAAGTTGGAGCGTGTCGGTGCGTTTGCTTTTTCCCCTGAGGAGGGAACCGCAGCGGCAAAAATGGAGTATCCGGATACGGAAATTGCAATACACCGTGCGGAGATGATCAATGAACTGCAGTCGCGTATCATGGATGTATATAATGCGTCGAAATGCGGCAAAACGCTGGAAGTGCTCTGCGAGGGTTATGAGGATGAGACAGGGCAATACTATGGCAGAAGCTATGCAGACTCACCGGAAATCGACGGGCATGTCATATTTACATCGAAGCAAACAGTCCGCGTCGGACAGTTTGCGATGGTCCGGATTACCGGAACACAGGATGGTGACCTGTTGGGTGAGGCTGAGGAGGTATAGACAATGACAACGGCAACAAAAATTACATTGGTTCGGATTGTTCTGATTCCCGTATTTTTGGTATGTATGTATCTGAGTGAGTGCTGGGGATTTATGCAATATGTGGCCTTGGCGGTCTTTGCAATTGCGAGTCTCTCTGACTTCTTGGACGGTGAGATTGCGCGCCGTTACAATCAGGTAACAGACTTGGGCAAGTTCTTAGATCCGCTGGCAGATAAGGTGCTGGTCATTTCCGCAATGGCGATGTTTTGTGAGTGGGATGTGTTCCCCGCATGGGCGTTGATGGTCGTTTTGGCAAGAGAATTTGCCGTGACGGGACTTCGCCTGATTGCAGTGGGCAACGGTCGTGTCATTGCTGCCGGATGGTCAGGGAAAATCAAGACCGCAGTCACAATGGTAGGGCTTTGCGTCATGCTGGTGTTCTGGCAGGGCTATTCCTTCAGTGGAATCGTGAACTGGATCGTGGTGGCAGCAATCGTAGTCACAACGCTTTACTCCGGCGTGGAGTATTTCATTCGGAACGCGGATGTGTTGAAGGGCAAGAAGTAATGAAAGCGAAACGGCGCTTGCCCGCATGGACGGGCTGGATTTCCTTCCCGCTATATTTTCTTTTGCTGATATGCATCGATTTGGTTTTCCGCTGGTTGTATGGATTTGTCGGACGGACGGAACTGTTTTCCTATCTTCCGACTCTGTTTACAGTCGGCTGGGCAACGGTAATGACTGCGATAGCGGTGCTGCTGCCGCGGACATTTTCACGCATTTATATGATTCTGACCGTTGTGCTGTTTGGGGTGCTGACATTGGCACACGCCGCACTGTGGAATCTGTTCGGCACGTTTTTTTCTCTGACTGATTTAAATTATGCCGGTGACGGCATCGCATTTTTCAGTCTGTCCTATATCAAAATTCGAAAGCTGCTGATCGTCTTTGTTATCTTTGCGGTGATCGGGGCTGTGCTTGCGGCGGTTTGCCTGCCGAAACGAGGCTATTCGCTGCCCCGTGTGCTCACGGGAGCGGCATTGTTTGTCTGCGGTGGTCTGTGTGTGTGGCTTCTTCACAGCAGTATGACCGTAAAAGCAAACCCGCAGATGATTTGGTGGGGCACAGCGATAGAGCAGCAAACGATGGAACAGCAAATGACGGAAACAGATCAAAAAATCTACACAGAGTTTGACCGCAGCAATTTGTGTCTGCCAATGACCGGAATCTATCAGTACAGCTTTCGGGATTTGACGAAATGGATCTCGATAAAAAAAGAAAAAACGGATCATGCGCAGGTGATTTCCGAGCTGCAGAGCTATTATTCGCAGCGTGAAGTTTCCGGCGAGAATAAAATGACCGGCGCTCTGGCAGGGAAAAATGTCCTGATGATTATGGTCGAGTCATTGGATTCGTGGATGGTCACACCGGAATATGCGCCGAATCTGTACGCACTGCAGCAAAAATCTGTTAATTTTACCAATCATTATACACCACTATATCTCAAGGCGGGGACATTCGGGACAGAGTTTATCTCTCAAACGGGCATTATTCCGCCAAACTCAGTCGCCACAACGGACGTATATGTGGATAATACTTTTTCCGAGTCCTTGCCGGAGCTGTTTGCCGCACAGGGCTATAGTGTCAATTCCTTCCATTCTGCAAATCCTCTGAACTATAATCGCGGCAGCATTCATAAAAACCTCGGTTTTTCTGCCTATCACAGTTACGCTGACATGGGGATGTCTGACTATATGCTGGACAGCCAGATGATCAATGCGTTCGATCAAATGACGGCAGATGCACCTTTCTTCAGCTTTATTATTACCTATTCCGGACACGGGCCGTATGACGGATCGCTGGCATCCATTTCGCAGCCGCATCTGCAGGCGGCGCGGCAGGCTGTGGCGGCCTCCGGCGTGACCGCTTCGGAAGAGACGATGGAGGAGTACACCATTGCGGTGGCACACATCATGGAAACCGATCAGTTTTTTGGAGAGCTGATTGACAGATTGGAAGACACAGGTCTGCTGGAGAATACGGTTCTGATTGTCTATGGCGATCATTATTGTAAGTATCTGACAAATACGGAATTCCTGATGCAGTTAAAAGGCGTCAGTGAGAGGAATCTATTGTGCAATACGCCTCTTTTTATCTACAGCGAGCAGTTAAAGCCGCAAACGGTGGAGAAATATACTTCCAGTGTGGATATCTATCCCACCATCTGCAACCTTTTCGCGCTGGATACGGATTTGACGCAATTTGTTGGAGATGATGCGTTTGGTAGTCAGGGGGGCTATGTCTACTGGCCGGATTATAGCTGGTATGACGGAACAATCTATCACGACGGTGCGGACGGGACGGCGCAATCGGAGTATGAGACGGCGATTTCAGCACAGGTGCGCGATAAGCTGAGTGCCTCGTGGAATACCCTCAACTATGACTATTTCGCTGTCAAAGATGAAAAAAACAGCTCTTGACACATTTTGCTCAAGATGTTAATATACTGAAGCAA
>CAMGMW010000175.1 GCA_946059285.1 uncultured Clostridia bacterium | reverse complement strand
CAGACCGCCGCAAAAGCCGTCTCATAAGTTCCTGACGCGCCTGCGGCGCTATAAAAAGCTGCTTTTTATCAAGAACTAGTATAAACCTCGAAGCGGTTGATGCAGCAGACATTATTATAGCGGATTCGACCGGAAAAGTAAATGGGTGTTTTTTCGCAAAATCATATAATTTCTTAAAATTGCCCTTGCAAACGGCAGATAGCCGTAATATAATGAATTTATACTTTGAGGGAGGAACTATTATGTCGAATTTTGCAATTATCACCGACACCGCCTGCGATCTGGACCAGAAGCTGCGGGAGCGGTTCGGCGTGGATGACTATGTCGCGGGCTATCTTGTTTTCCCGGACGGGCATTCCGAGCACTCCGATCTCGACTGGAACAACATCTCGCCGAAGGATTTTTACGGCAGCATGAAGGACAAGACCGGACTGTACACCACCGCGCAGCCCGGGCTGGAAGAAATGAAGGATACCTTTAAGAAATTCCTTGCAGATGGCACAGATGTGCTGTTTCTTTCCCTGTCCAGCGCCCTGAGCGGTACCTACAACGCGGCGTGTATCGTTGCGAAAGAGCTGAAGGAAGAATACCCTCAGCAGAAGCTGATCTGTGTGGATAGCCGGCGTTACTGCGGTGCGGAAGGGTGCCTCGTAATGTACGCTTCGGAGCTCCGCGCCGCGGGCAAGACCATTGAGGAAGTCGCCGCATGGGTGGAGGAGAACCGCAATCGGGTGCACCAAATGGGCGTGCTGGAAGATCTGTTCTTCAGCAAGCGCATGGGTCGTGTCTCCGGCGCCGCCGCCGTCATGGGCACGCTGGTTGGCATCCGCCCGATGGCGGACATCAGTCCGGAAGGCATGAGCACCGTGTTGGGCAAGGTCAAGGGCCGTAAAGCCGCCTATGCCGCTACCATCGAATATATGAAGCGGACGATTGAGAAGCCGGAGGAGCAGATCATCTGCATCTCCCATTCCGAACGGGAAGAACAGGCGAACACGCTGAAGCAGATGGTGGAGAATACATTCCATCCCAGAGAGGTTATCATTACCAATGCCAGCCAGGCGTGTGGACCTGCCCTCGGTCCGGGGCTGTATGCTGTGTTCTACATGGGAACGCCGGTCTCTGAAGGGCTGGCGGAGGAGAAACGCATCTTGGCCGAGGTCACAGGGAAATAAATTCGCAATTCCATAAAAGGGCACGCTGTAAATCTCCGTTGTGTCATTCGGGAATCTGCATTTGCTGCAATGCAGCAATGCCGCTTCCTCAATGACATGGTCGGTGCGTTTTGCAGCGTGCCCTTTTATGCTGACCGCCGAACCGCCGAAAAAGCAGTCTTTCGATGGGAAGATCATGGTATGTCCTGACCAAACAGGAACGTCAAATTTATGGGAATCCGCACTCTATCAATTTGAAACAGGATATGCTATAATATCAATTACGGACTAAAAATGACTTTTTATTCCGTCTCAGACTGATGCGGATGCGCTTTGCACTAAAAAGCGCCAACACCTTTGATCGGTGTCCGGTAAAAAGAACAAAAGGAGATACAGATGGAACAGTATACGGAATTTGCCGTGCAGAAAGCGGTCGAGTTGCTCGCCATTGACAGTCCCACAGGCTATACCGCAGAAGCGGAAGCGTTTGTACAGCGGGAATTTGCTGCGCTGGGCTTTTCTGCCGTCCGCACGGTCAAGGGCGGCATTCTGGTGGATCTGGGCGGCGAGGATGCTTCCGACGCGCTGCTTTTGGAAGCGCACGCAGACACGCTGGGCGGCATGGTAGCGGAAATCAAAAGCAACGGCAGACTGCGTATCGTCAACGTCGGCGGTATGAACGCCAATAATGCAGAGGCAGAAAACTGCCGCATCGTGACGAAAAGCAGCGGCATTTACGATGGTACTTTGCAGTTGCTCAACGCCTCCCTGCATGTCAACGGAGCATATAACGACACAAAGCGGAACTTCGACGCGATGGAGGTCGTGCTGGATGAGGTGGCGGAAACTGCCGAGGAGGTACGAAAGCTGGGCATCGATGTGGGTGACTTTGTCTGCTTTGACCCGCGCACCCGCGTCACCGCCTCCGGCTATATCAAGAGCCGTTTTCTGGACGACAAGCTATCGGTCGGTATCCTGCTGGGCTTCGCCAAATATCTGCGCGACCATCATTTAACGCCCGCACGCCGGGTGTATGTACATATCACGGTCTATGAGGAAGTCGGACACGGCGGCGCCGCCTCAGTCCCCGCCGGTGTGACGGAGGCGATCTCCGTGGACATGGGCTGCGTGGGAGAGGGTCTGCAATGCACGGAGCGGCAGGTCTCCATCTGCGCCAAGGATTCCGGCGGACCATATTCCTATGAGGTCGTCCGCAAGCTGATCGCGGCGGCAAAAAAAGAAAACGCCTCCTACGCGGTAGATGTCTATCCCCATTACGGCTCGGATGTGGAGGCAACGCTGTCCGCGGGGTATGACGTGCGCCATGGACTGATTGGCGCGGGCGTATACGCCTCGCATGGCTATGAGCGCAGCCATAAGGACGGCGTCTGCAACACCCTGCGGGTGCTCAGAGGGTACCTGTTCTGATGCGTCGGCGGTATTGGCTGCCCGCGGTCGCTCTGGCGGCATTCGGTGGATTGCTGTATGTGTTCGCCTACGGCTACGACTTTGCAGGACTGATCTGCTGCCTGCTGGCAGCAGGCGTGCTGCTGTTCGGTCTGGCAGATGCCCTGAAGGGCAGATTCCCCCGCCTGATGAAGCACTTCAGGCGGATCATGATCGGAGGGATATGTGTGCTGCTGCTGGCTGCCATCGCAACCGGAATCTGCATCGGCGTGCATGCCGGCGGCTCCAAAGCACCGGAGGCGGAATATGTGATTGTTCTGGGCGCGGGTGTGGACGGTGAGGCGCCCAGCCGTTCTCTGCGCGAACGCCTCGTGGCGGCTAAAACCTATCTGGAGGCATATCCGGACGCGGTCTGCGTACTCTCCGGCGGAAAAGGGGGGCGGGAAAGCATTACGGAAGCGCAGTGCATGTACAACTGGCTGACAGCGCGGGGCATTGACGGCAGCCGCCTTTGGCTGGAGGAGCAGGCGACGGATACCCGGGAAAACCTCCGGTTCTCGCTGGATCTGATCGATGCGAAGACCGGTGTCCGTCCGACCCGTGCCGTGGTGATTTCCAGCGAATACCATCTGCTCCGGGCCAGCATGTTGGCAAAGCGGGAGGGGCTGGAAGCATTGGGCTATCCGGCACGGACGGAAAATCCCGCATATTTTGTCAATATGTTTGTGCGTGAGATCTGCGGCGTGTGGGTTACGCTGCTGTTCGGCTGAGAACGGGTGCATAACACATCCTTGCGCCAGCCTGCGCCGCAAGCCGCCGGTCCTGATGGGATTACGGCGGCTTGAGACATTTAACATGTATTCTTCTGCATTTTATATGGGGAAAACTGCATCTTGCCGCAACGCTATTTACAATCATGGGAAATCTGCTACAATAAACGCAAAGGAGGGACCGGCTTGAAGACGAGATTTGAACAGATTCCGCCGACGGAGGAAGAGCTTGCCATCATTCGCAGCTATGCTCTGACCGATGAGGTGCTTCGGATCATGCAGCTTCTGGATGACGCTGAGGGAACCGTGGTGCTCCATGGTCTGAAGAATGAAGCAACCCGTTTTCTCTGCAGCGAGATCCTTTACATCGAGTCTGTGGACGGAAGAACCTTCGTCTATGAGCAGGATCGGGTGACCGAGGTGCGCCATAAGCTCTACGAGCTGGAGGCGCTTCTGCGGGGACAGGGCTTTTTCCGGGCATCGAAGGCATTTATCGTCAATTACCGCGCCATTTGGCGGGT
>CAMGMW010000174.1 GCA_946059285.1 uncultured Clostridia bacterium | reverse complement strand
ACGGCAGTCAGAAGCGCACCCGCCAACACGCCCAGCCGGGGATTGCGGAACAGGAGGACCAGACGCTGAAATGCTGGGACATCCGCCAGACCGGACACGGCGCCGGACATGCTCTCCAAACCGAAAATCAGGACCGAGAAGCCGAGCAGGATGGAACCCGTGTCCTTTTTTTCGCTGCTTCTGCTGAACAAATAGAGAATGATTCCAATCAGTGCCAAAAGAGGCGTAAAATTTGCCGGCTTGAGCATTTGGAGCCAAAAACTCCCATTGCTGATTCCGCTCAAGCTGAAAATCCAGGCGCTGAGAGTCGTACCGACATTGACGCCCATGATCACATTGATTGCCTGCCGCAGAGACATCAGCCCGGAATTGACAAAACCTACCACCATAACGGTGGCGGCGGTAGAACTTTGAATCGCGGCAGTCACACCCATGCCCGTCAGCAGCCCGGTTCCACGGCTGCCGGTCAGCTTGCCCAGAAGGGTGCGCAGACGGCTTCCCGCCCTGCGCTCCAGCGCCTGACTCATCACGCTCATCCCAAATAAAAACAGGCACAGTCCGCCGACAAAGGTGAGTACATCAAAGATGCTCATCCAAAGACCTCCTTGTGTAGGTAAGTCTTTGGTAGTTTGCCCAAAAAACAGAATTTCATTTCTGCACAATAAAACTGTGGTTCCCTTGTTAGTCTGCGTCGTATAAGGTTTCCGCCGCATCAGGAATCAGAGACCTCCGGTTCGGTCGGGGATTATAGGCGGTATTATAAAATCCGGCATGATTCGTCATGCCGGATTCTCATTTCAATCTGATTACGTTCATAAGCATAACGCTCCCGACAGGAGCGTATCGAAGTTGCGCTTTTTCGTTGGGGAAGTTTTTGCACCCACGACAACTTCCGATTTACTTCGCACTGACCGCAAAGAAGTACGCAATGAAGGGGCGAATGCATCGACCGCTGCCCGGCAAAAACGCAGGAACTTCTATTTTTCATATACCTCCGTGAATTCCCATGTGTTCTTCATGACATTTGCCAACCGAGAGCCGCAATAAGCGCAGACTTTCTGATGTGTCGTGGTGATTGCACCGCCGCAGTTTGGACAGTTTGCCGCAATTGTTTCGCCGCTCTCTGAGGGCAGCAGAAAGCTGTAGTGCAGATTGTACCGCTTTTGCAGCAGCTTGCCGTTTTCCCGGTATTGCAGCGCCGCCTGATAGATAATTGTTTTTTCAAGAGCACTGGGCTGATAATCGTGAATGACGACTTTATGTATCGAAAGGGAAGCTTTATCCTTCAGCCTGCGTTCGAGCTCCTTGCGCACATAGGTTTTTGCAAGCGAGTTATTGTAATCGGGAAAGTCCCGCAGGATTGCCGGAAGGAAGATGGAATCACCGCCGCTGACGGATTTCGGCTCTTCTTCCTCAATCGCATCAATCGCTCCCTGCCGAATCATGGCGATATCTGTCGTACCGAACAGGCGACGAAAGAGACCGCGTATCTTTCTGCGTACCACGACCACTCCCAGAATAATGGCACCTAGAACAATGACCGCGCCGCCGAGAAAAAAGAATAGCTTTTCCATATCGACCCCTCCATGGATAAAGACGGATGTTATTATTATAGAGCAAGCGGAGCAAAAAATCCAGCGTCACTTTTGATGCCGGTCAAAATGCGTATGAATCGGTTGACTTTTTCCCGTTTGTCGCGTATTATTAGCGTGTATTGCTATACACTGTCTTTGAGTTAATCACAAAGGAGAAATCATTCCTATGCCGATAGAAAACAAGAAGGGTCGTTGGACGCAAGGACTGTCTCGGCAGCTTCCGAACCTTATTCTGCTGCTGTTCCTTCTACAGCCACTGATGGATATTCTCTCTTACTGGATTGATCGCTTTGGACTCAGCAACATGCCGACGCTGCTGCTGCGTTTTGCGGTGCTGGCTGTGGTGGCGTTGACCGGCTTTTTGGTGTCAAAACAGAAAAAAATATATTTTATTTTTGCAGGCGTGTGCGCCTTTTTGGTGCTCGGACACAGCATTGCCTGTTTTGCAGTGGGGTATCTGGACATTGTCACTGACCTGACAAATTTCATCCGTGTGGCTCAGATGCCGCTGTTTGCAATTTGCCTGATTTCCTATTTGCGTGCGAATCCGAAATGCTACGCCGCGATGGAACACGGTTTGATACTCAACTTCTGCCTCATTAGCCTTTCTGTGATTGTTAGCTATGTGACCGGTACGTTTGAGTACACTTATCTTGAAAGCAAAATCGGCATAATTGGATGGTTCGCTACGGGAAATGCGCAGAGTGCAGTGATGAGCCTTTTGTGTCCCATCGTCGTGGTGCTTTGCTACCGCCGCAGAAACCTGCTGTTTTTTATCCCGACGACGCTTCTGGCGTTTGTACAGCTCTATCTTATTGGCACCCGGCTGGCTTTCTTTACGATCCTTGTGATTGCATTTGGCTTGATTTTGGTAGCGTTCCTGTCACACAGGATACACTTGCCCAGCTTGATTGCGGTGTTTCTGCTGGCACTGGTCTGTATAGGAACCTACAAGTTGTCCCCGATGTATCGAATGCAGCATATTTATGATGCAGCGATGGCAAGCAAGCAGGGTGATGCAAATATCATGATGGAGCGGGCAATGGAAGAGGAGGATGATGAGCAGCAAGAGGATCCGGAGGAGACCGATCTGACAGAGGAGGAGCTGCTTCTTCGCAATAAAAAGCGGATGCGCGGGCTGCGGGTGATTTACCGCTATTATGCGACGGATATGAGCGAACGTTTTGGGGTCGACCGCGTGATCGAGGCATACAACTACACCTCTCAGATACCGACGATCACTGCTGCCAGACCGAGGAAAATTATGTTTTGCCGCCTGCTTTTGGACGAGCATTCCTGGGTTTCTCACCTGTTCGGCATGGAGCTGTCCCGCATGAGCTTCAATGGGAAAAACTATGATGTGGAAAATGATTTCCATGGCATCTTTTTCCTGTACGGCTGGGCAGGACTTGCCGCAATGCTTGCGTTTATCGGTTATTTTGTTTATTTGATCATAAGATCGCTGATTCACAATTTCAAACGCTATTTTACAATAGAGGCGGGCGCTTACGGCATGGCGTTTTGCCTTTGCATGATCTATGCGTACTGCACCGCCGGCGTGCTCCGCAGACCGAATGCATCCTTTTATCTTTCGGTGCTTTTGGCGGCAATCTACTATCTGACGCAGCTTCGGGAATACCCGGAGGAGGTGCCGGAGCAATGAAATTCAGCATCATCATTCCGGTCTATAATGTTAAGGATTATCTGCCCAAATGTATCGATTCGCTTCTGGTGCAGGATTGCAGCGACTGTGAGATCCTGCTTGTGGATGACGGCTCTACCGACGGCGAGAGCGGCAAGATTTGTGATTGCTATGCTGCGGCGCATCCGACCCTGATTCGCACCATCCACAAACCAAACGGCGGTTTGGGAGACGCACGGAATGTGGGCATTGAGCAAGCGCAGGGTGACTACTTGAGCTTCATCGACAGTGACGATTATGTGGAGCAGCATTGGCTGGAGAAGATTGTCCGGACAGCGCAAACTGAGCAGGCGGATGTTGTGGAGTTCGGTTTTGATAAAGTCTATCGGTCTTCTTTTGAAACAGTAAAAGGTGAGCAATTGCCGCTGCAAGTGTACTCTGCGGAGGAATATCTGTCCCGTTATCTGACAGACTGGACCAACAGCTTGTTTTGGAACAAGCTGTTTCGCAAAGAGCTGATCGGAGAGATTCGTTTTCGAAAAGAGCGTAGATGCATCGACGACGAGTTTTTTACCTATAAGGTTCTTTCCGGCGCGAAAAAAATCGTCGTTATCCAGGA
>CAMGMW010000173.1 GCA_946059285.1 uncultured Clostridia bacterium | reverse complement strand
GGTTGAGAGGGTTCAACCGGAGCGGAACACAGTGCGGCACTTCGAATAAAAACATGATAATGATCGGCTTTTCGGAATTGAGTGGAAATTCATGCAGAAAAAACGACAGCTTTCTGCACCATACATCCCGTGAAAAGCTGGCTTGTTTTCAGGGACGGTACGGTCTGATTGCAGCTTACTTTTTGTTTTAAGACCTAAAAATTTGTAAGAACTGCACAAAAATTCGGCATGAAATTTATTACGTGAAAGGGAAGAAAAGACATTGCGCTTTGGTTGGATTTCTGGTATAATTATGTTAAGGATTTGTGAACGTTTGAAGCGTTATCGTGCCGGGATCGCGTGAAATCGGGATGCGAATCCAACAGACTTACCGTCGTACCGTGGGCGGCGGAATAAAAAATGGAGGTATTTATGGAAAAGATCTTTAAGCTAAAAGACAATGGCACCACAGTAAGAACTGAAATCCTTGCCGGCTTGACGACTTTTATGGCAATGGCCTACATCCTGATGGTCAACGCAGGCATGTTTGGCGACCTTGGTGACGGCTACTATAATGCTGTCTACATCGCCACCGCTATTTCTGCCGTGTTTGGCACGCTACTGATTGGCTTGTTAGCAAAGCTGCCTTTGGCACAGGCCTCCGGCATGGGTCTGAACGCATTCTTTGTTTATACCATCTGTTTCGGCATGGGATTCAGCTATGCCAACGCATTGGTGATGGTCCTTGTTGACGGCATTGTCTTTATCGTGCTGACAGTCACGGGCCTGCGCAGAATCATTTTTGATGCGATTCCGAAGGCGGTTAAGGCCGCTATCTCTGCCGGTATCGGTCTGTTTATCGCATTTATCGGTCTGCAAAATGTAGGCCTTGTGGTTGATGATCCTGCAACGTTGGTCAACCTGCATTCCTTCAACCTTCTCTTTGGCAAGACAACCTGGGCGGACATCATGCCGATCCTCATCACCATTCTTGCTGTTTTTGCCATCGGTGCAATGTCCAAGAAGAAGGTCAAGGGCGCTGTGTTCTGGGGGATCATCGGCGGCGCGGTTCTGTACTATCTGCTTGGCATCACGGTGGGCGGCTTCTATGACGGCTTTGCCGCAAGCATGTCCCTTAATATCATTCAGCCGTTTAAGGACTTCTTCAACATGTCTTTCCTGAAGGTCTTTACCGAAGGCTTTAACTTCTCCGCCTATATTGCTGCAAACGGAACGGCAAGCTTTGTCATTACATTTATTACCACCATGCTTGCATTCTGCATGGTCGATATGTTTGATACGCTCGGCACACTGTTTGGCGCCTGCTCCGTCGGTGGTCTGCTGGACGAGAACGGCAATGTGCCGCGCATGAACAAAGCCATGCTGTCAGATGCCTGCGCGACCTGCTTCGGCGCGATTTGCGGCACTTCTACAGTTACCACCTTTGTCGAATCCTCCGCCGGTGTTGCGGAAGGCGGTCGTACCGGTCTAACCTCCGTTGTCACCGCAGCTATGTTCTTTATTGCCATGTTCCTCGCCCCGGTTGCTGCATTAATCCCCAGCTGCGCTACTGCCGCTGCTCTGATTTATGTCGGCATCCTGATGATCGGCAGCGTGAAGAACATCGAGTGGGAAGATCCCACATCGGCTGTTCCTGCGTTCCTCACGATGTCAGTCATGCCCTTTACCTACAACATCTCCTATGGTATCGCATTCGGTCTGATTTCTTACATCTTTATCAAGCTGTTCACCGGTAAGGTCAGAGAAATCAAGATCGGCACCTGGGTCATCGGCTTGTTGTTCACGCTGATGTTCTTCTTCTCGCACTAAGCATACCTGAAAAAGCACAGCAGCAAAAGAGCAGTGAGTCATAGGAGAGGGTTCAAGAGATTATGACTTGCGCCAGATAACGGAAAATGAAAAACGCTATGCCAAAGGTTTATCCGATTGCATAGCGTTTTTCTCTGTCCATTTTGGGTAAAAGCGTCCGAATAAGGTCAGCGTTAGCATTCAAATTTCCTCCAAGACGGCAGAAGCCGTCAAAGCGGTCATGCAATCCTCGTAAAGCAGTATGAGCGGCTCCTTTTTCGAGGTAATAGTAACCACCGATTTTAATCGGTGGCACCGCGCCGAAGACGGCGCGGTGTGCTTTTGCGATGATAAGGTAAGAACCGCGAAAACACGTCTCATGCAATCACCAATTAAAATGGAGGTGTCCATTATAATTGGTGATTGGTATAAAAAGTGAGGGGAATTCTTGTATTTTAGGGCAATGTGTGGTATGATACCAATACTTGCGATTGAAATGGAATGTTGGAGGAATCCTCATGAGAAGGCAGCTTACTCCGCCGTAGCCGGGTACAGGATACCTAAAAACGAACGGAGGAATATTATGTCAACCATACAAGAAGAAATTCGCAGACGAAGAACGTTTGCGATTATATCCCATCCCGATGCCGGCAAAACAACCCTGACGGAAAAATTCTTGCTTTACGGCGGAGCGATTGCGCAGGCGGGCATGGTCAAGGGAAAGAAAAACTCGCGCGCAGCGGTCTCCGACTGGATGGAGATCGAAAAGCAGCGCGGCATTTCCGTGACCTCATCGGTGATGCAGTTCCAGTATGAGGGCTTTTGCATCAACATCCTCGATACGCCGGGACATCAGGACTTTTCCGAGGACACCTATCGCACATTAATGGCGGCGGATTCCGCCGTTATGGTCATTGATGGCAGCAAGGGCGTGGAGGCGCAGACTCGGAAACTCTTTAAGGTCTGTGCTATGCGGCATATTCCTATTTTTACATTCATCAACAAGATGGACCGGGAATCCAAGGATCCCTTTGACCTGCTGGATGAGTTGGAAAACGAACTGGGGATTGAAACCTATGCCGTCAACTGGCCCATCGGCTGCGGTAAGGAATTTCAGGGCGTATACGATCGGCAAAAGTGCCAGATCAACTTTTTCTCCGGTCTTTCCGGAAAGAATCGTGCGGATAAACTCGAAATCGCGCTGGATGACCCGCAGGTTGGGCAGATCATAGGAAATGACCGTTGGCAGCAGCTGCGGGATGATGTGGAGCTGCTGGGTGCGGGGCGTGAATTCAATATGGAGGAGGTCCGCGGCGGACGGCTCAGCCCCGTGTTTTTTGGTTCGGCACTGACCAATTTTGGCGTGGAACCATTTTTGGAGGCATTTTTGCAGATGACGCCGCCGCCACTGTCCCGTACCGCCGACTGCGGCATTGTGGACGCGTTTTCGCCTGATTTTTCCGCGTTTGTCTTTAAGATCCAGGCGAATATGAACAAGGCGCACCGTGACCGTCTTGCTTTCATGCGAATCTGCTCTGGAAAGTTTGAGCGGGAATCCGAGGTATTTCATGTGCAGGGCGGTAAAAAACTACGGCTTTCCCAGCCGCAGCAGCTCATGGCACAGGAGCGGGAGATCATTGATGAAGCATACGCCGGCGATATTATCGGCGTGTTTGATCCCGGCATTTTTTCTATCGGCGACACGATCACCGTTCCCGGAAAAAAATTCAGGTTTTCCGGCATTCCTACCTTTGCGCCGGAGCACTTTTCCCGTGTCAGTCCGAAAGACACCATGAAGCGCAAGCAGTTTGTGAAGGGCACGGAGCAAATTGCGCAGGAGGGCGCCATCCAAATTTTTAAGGTGCCGAATACCGGTATGGAGGAGGTCATTGTGGGCGTGGTGGGCACGCTGCAATTTGATGTATTCCGCTACCGGATGCTGAGCGAATACGGCGTGGAGCTTCGCATGGAAGGCTTGCCCTATGAGGTGCTGCGCTTTATCCAAAGCGCACCTTGCGAGGAAAAAGATCTGAGCCTCTCTTCCGATGTGGAGCTGCTGGAGGAGTATCATGGACGAAAG
>CAMGMW010000172.1 GCA_946059285.1 uncultured Clostridia bacterium | reverse complement strand
ACATGACGCCGAGAGCGGACATCAGCGGCTTCCCGGACTACAGCAGGGTCAGCGGGTATGCGCGGGAGGCGTTCCGCTGGGCGAATGCGACGAACCTGATTGGCGGTTCGAAGCAGAACGGCGTGAATTATCTTCTGCCGAAGGGCAGCGCCACACGGGAGCAGGTCGCGACGCTTCTGATGCGCTTCATTCGGAATATTATTGAAGAGTAAAAACAGATTTCACTGGCTCACCGGAATATTGGCATTACCGCAGGGTACGTCGGCTTGGCGTACCCTGCGGTAATAAATATAGGAAGCTTTCTTCAAATCTGCGGTGGCAAGAACGCGAACCATTTGGATTCTTTATAACGAAATTTCGGCTGTTTGATTGACATTTATTAGTTAATTTGTTATAATCAACATAAATAAGATATTGTGCAAAAGTGTCACTTGCTACCGAAAAAGATCAATATAGCATAAATATTCAGACGCATTGGGAGGACAGTTTATGAAAATCAAGCTGGCAATTTTGGAGAATGATGAAAACTACTTGAATCGGATTGTGACTGTGTTCAACTCACGGTATTCAGATAAGATTGAAGTCTATTCTTTTACAAGTGACGCGACTGCGATACCAATGCTGGAAAAGGCAAAAATAGATGTGCTGTTGGCGGACGATGCTTTTGAGATTAACACAAAGGAACTGCCGAAGCGCTGCGGTTTTGCATATTTAGTCAACTCCAATGATATCGAGTCTCTGCGCGATGAAAAGGTCATTGGGAAATTCCAGAAAGCAGAGCTGATTTACAAACAGGTTTTGAGTATCTTTGCTGAGAACGTTACCGAGATTACCGGGATCCGCTTGAACGAAAACGGGAACTGCAAGCTCATTGCGTTCCTCTCGCCCTCTGGCGGCACGGGCAGCTCCACCGCTGCGGCAGCATGTGCCATGCGTTTTGCGAAGCAAGGCAGAAAGACCCTTTATCTGAATTTGGAGCGGCTCGGCAATGCAGATCTGTTTTTCCATGCGGAAGGGCAGGATAACTTCGGCGATGTGATCTATGCGCTCAAGAGCAAAAAGACCAATTTGACAATGAAACTGGAAAGTGCGGTCAAGCAGGATGAAAACGGTGTGTATTTCTACTCCGCCACCAATCTTGCGCTGGACATGGCCGAGCTTTGCAGCGAGGAAATCAGGAAGCTGCTGTCTACCTTCCAGATGTTCGGTGGTTATGAATATATCATTCTGGATATGGACTTTGCTCTGGATAAGAGCACCATTGAGGTCCTTCGGGAATGCAACAGCATCGTTCTGGTAGCAGATGGCTCGGCAGTTTCCAATAACAAACTGGAGCGTGCATTGGCATCCTTGAATATTCTGGAGCAGCAGACAGAAATGAAGCTGCTGATGCGCAGCAGCATCCTGTATAACCGTTTCAGCAGCCATACATCCGCAAAGCCAAATCTGGCGGATATTAAGGAACTCGGCGGCATTAAGCGCTATGAGGGCTATTCTACGGCACAGCTTCTGACGCAGCTTTCCGAAATGACACTCTTTGATGCATTGGCATAAGGAGGATATATGGATTTTGAACGGGAGCAGCAACTGATTGCTGAAATAAAAAATTACATAACCAATAACCTGCCCTTGAGCAAGCTGTCAGACGAGGAGCTGGAAGCAAAGGTCGAGGAGATCACTGAGGAGATGCTTCGGGGACAATATGTCTCGATCCAACAGAAGGTTTCCATTGTGGAGCAGGTTTACAGCTCTATTCGCGGCTTTGGCCTTTTGGACGCCATTATCAGTGATGATACCATCACCGAGGTCATGATCAACGGACCGGAGAATGTATTTATTGAGCAGAACGGTCGCCTGTTTAAACTGGATAAGCAATTTGAAAGCCAGCGCCGGCTGGAAGATATTATCCAGCGGATCGTGGGTCTGGCGGGGCGCGAGGTTAATCAGGCCAATCCGATCTGTGACACTCGTCTGCCGGACGGTTCCCGTGTCAACGTGGTGCTTCCACCGATTTCTCTGTGCGGTCCTGTTCTGACCATCCGTAAATTCTCCAAAACGCCCATGACCATCGAAAAGCTGATCCAGTACGGCTCCATTACCCAGGAGATTGCTGACAAACTGGAACTGCTGGTCAAGGCAAAATACAACATTTTCATCAGCGGAGGTACCGGCTCCGGCAAGACCACCTTCCTTAACGCTCTTTCCAACTACATTCCCAAGGATGAGCGTGTCATCACCATCGAGGATTCTGCGGAACTGCAGATTGTCGGGGTTGAGAATCTGGTCAGCATGGAAACGAGAAATGCAAACGCCTCTGGCGCGGGGCAGATCACCATCCGCGACCTGATCAAAGCGTCCCTCCGTATGCGTCCGGAACGAATCGTCGTCGGCGAAGTCCGCGGCGGTGAAGCACTGGATATGCTGCAAGCGATGAATACCGGCCATGACGGCTCCCTGTCCACCGGTCACGCCAACTCCACAGAGGATATGCTCAGCCGTCTGGAAACCATGGTGCTGCAAGGGGCTGCCGGGTTGCCGCTGGAGGCCATCCGACAGCAGATCGCTTCCGCGGTGGACATCATCATCCATCTGTCCAGACTTCGTGACAAGTCCAGAAAGACCATGGAGATCACCGAAGTTGTAGGCTACGAAAACGGCCAGATCAAACTCAATCCTCTGTACGTCTTTGAAGAGGACGAGAACAGCACCATGGAGAAAGTCTCCGGCAGCTTGAAGAGAACAGAAAACAAGCTGATCAACGATTTCAAACTGAGATTGTCAGGCATTAAAACTGAGATTTGAGGTGTAAGTGATGGCAAAGAAAAAGGAAAAGAAGCCCTTAGAGCCCCAGTATTATATGTCGGCGACCAATATTCGTACATATAATTACAAGGTCTATTACATGAAGCCGCTGGAAAAGATCCTCTACTTTTTGGCGGCTTTTGCGGTCGGCGCGGCAGTGGGCTACCTGTTTTACGGCGGGATCGGTAAGGATGAATTCGGAAATCCGACCACTACAACATGGGTCTTGAATTGCCTATTCTCCGGGGTGACGGGCTTAGTCGCAGGACGTTTATTTGTACCGATCCGGACAAAGCAGATTATTAAGAAGCAGCAGAGTAAGCTGAATTCCCAATTTAGAGACATGCTGGAAGCTCTCAATACGTCGTTGGGTGCCGGAAAAAACGTACCAGATTCTTTCCGTTCGGTCTATGAGGATTTGAAGATCCAATATGATGAGGGCGCATATATTTTAAAAGAGTTGGAAGTGATCCTTTCCGGCATCGCGAACAACATTGCGATTGAAGATCTGCTGGCGGATTTCGGCGAACGCAGTGGCAATGACGATATTCGCAGCTTCGCAAACGTATTTCAGATTTGCTACCGTAAGGGCGGCAATATTAAGGATACCATTCGAAACACACATACAATCCTGAGTGACAAGCTGGAGATCAAGGAAGATATCGAGACTGTGGTGACCTCAAATAAAACCGAGCAAAACATTATGATTGCCATGCCAATCCTGCTCATCGGAATGATCAAAATGTTAAGCGCTGAGTTTGCCGCAAACTTTACAACGCCAAGCGGCATCGTTTCCACAACCATCGCAGTAATCATGTTTATCGCGGCCTACAAGATCGGGCAGGTTGTACTGGAAATCAAAATTTAAGGAGGAAAAGCCATGCTGTCTACGGTTGACATTGTCATATACGCGATCGGTGGGGCGTTTCTCCTGTTCTGGCTGGTCTGCTTTTTCGCCGGGCTGAAGTACGCAAAGCTGTTTGACGGGATTTCGGAGAAGGATTTTCCTCTGAAGGAAGTCTACCATGTGGGCTACTTTATTCTAGAGTTGATCCACTATAAGTATC
>CAMGMW010000171.1 GCA_946059285.1 uncultured Clostridia bacterium | reverse complement strand
GGTGTAGCCGCCGGTGTGGCGAAGGACAACGGGCATGCCGAGGCTTTCATCCTCGTAGATGGTGTAGACGCTTCCATCCGCAGCGGCGACTACATCCTGTCCCAGTGCTGCGGCGAGGTCAATGCCGTCATGCGTACGCCAATCACGGGTCGTCTCATTATAGGCGAGGAAATCCACTGCATACGCATTGATCGGTTCCCCGTCTACCGGCATGGTGATGTTCATTTTGGATGCAGTTTTGGCGGATTCCGACGGCTCGGAGCCCTCTGTCGGCTCGTCTTCCTGCAAAGCAACTGCGTTCCGCATAGGGGTTGTCGCACCGCTGCTCGGCGTTTTTTCCGTCGCTGTCGACGGTGTGCTGGCAGAAATCTTTACATCTTCCTGCGGTTCTTCAGATCTTCCGGACAAGAGAAAATAGCCCGATACTCCCACGGCAACTGCGCACAGGAGCAGGACTATGTAATAGCCCTTGTCCTTCACGAAGTTGAGGAAGCCTTTGGATTTTTTGTTATTTTGCATATTAGCACCTCCGAGCATAAGTATCGACAGGCGGAAAAATTTTTATACCAAAAATTTCTCGACCTTTTTCTT
Organism: uncultured Clostridia bacterium; assembly: GCA_946059285.1. The sequence continues at coordinate 3,296 of CAMGMW010000171.1, read as the reverse complement.
GCCCTCCCGCCGTTATACTCATAGCGAAGGGAGGAGTACATATGCAACGATCGGCAACAAGAATCGTCTGTGCCTTTTTGCTGATGGCAATTGCACTGACCTCGTCTGTGGGACTGATGGTTTTTGCGGAGAACGAAACAGAGCCGATGGAAAACAGCACGCCATCCATCCCGACCGCGCAAAAGTCGGCAGAGGTAGACCTTGTGCTGGTACGGATGCTGTTCAATGCGGCGGCGGGGATTCATGAGATCCGCATATGCAGACAGGACGGTGCCGCAGTGCAGACACTGACCCCCGACGCGGAGGGCGCTGCTGTCAGCAATCCAATGGTTCCGGGAGAATACCTTGCGATCACCGAGTTGGGCAGGGTCGCTTTTACACTACATGAAAACGCCGCGGTCAGTGTTCAGTCTGGCTGTGGCTGGTCAGACGGAGAACAGCTCTATTTGACTCATGCAGCGGTCGGCAGCGTGACCGTCCGGCGCCGCGTCACCGCCGGCGAGCTGTTGGAGGAAGACGGCTGGTTGGATTACACCCTGACCAACAGCGCCTATTACGCACGGCAGGTCGAGCGGCAGGAAACAGACACGGACGCTGTGCTGGAATGCGTGTTTCAAGGCGTCCCATACGGGAGCTATGTCCTACACGAAAACGGAGTTGATTGCGGAGAAGTCATTCTCACCGCTGAGGGCAGCAATGTGACGCTGCTGCTGCCATAATCGTGCGAAGCAAAATGTATGATTTCGCACTTTTTCATGTGCAAAGCCTGCAGCGTCTGTATGAGACTGATTGAAAAGTCTATGACTGATCAGCGCTTGTATGAAAACACACAACAGGGAAAGGAACCTGTTGTGTGTTTTTTCTTGACATCCCTGACGAATTATGTTATATTTTCATTGAATAATAATTCAATGAAAATATTTTCAATAATAGGAGCTTACGATGACGCAGCGCGACCAACAACGCAATCAGCGACAGCAGCAGATTCTGCAATCTGCCCTGACATTATTTGTGCAAAAGGGATATCACGAAACGAAGATTGCCGATATTGCTCAGGCAGCAAATATGAGCATTGGCCTCTTGTTTCACTATTTCCCCTCCAAGGAGCAATTACTGGAGGAACTGGTAAAAATCGGCGTAAAAGGCACGGGCGCACCGATGCAAACGGATGCTTCGGATCCGCTGTCCTATTTTGCCGACTTTTTGCGGACGCTTTTCCAATACGCGGAGGAGGCGCCGTGGGTATTTCAAATGTTCGTCCTGATGTCGCGGGTGCGGCAAGGAAGTGCCATGCCAGAGACCGTCAAAGCTCTGGCCATGCAGGTCGACCAGATGGAGCGTTCCGCTGATTTAATTCGCCTGGGACAGGAGCGTGGTTATTTCCGAGAGGGTGATCCCTATGCGCTGTCTGCTGCGTTCTGGTGCAGTGTGCAGGGTGTAATGGAACAGCACGCGATCACGCCGGAACTTCCCCTGCCTGAGCCCGCCTGGCTGCTGGATATTATTCAAAGGAGATAGCGGAATGAATCATGTCATCATCGTTGGCGGCGGGATCGCCGGTCTGACCGCCGGGATTTACGCTCAAATGCACGGTTATGAAACCGAACTGTTTGAAAAGAACGCGGTTGCCGGCGGGGAATGCACCGGTTGGGACCGGCAGGGCTACCACATCGACAACTGCATTCACTGGCTGACCGGGTGCCGGGAAAGCGATGAGCTTTATTCGCTTTGGAAAACCATCGGTGCCATTGACGATCATGTCACGCTGTTGCGTGAGCCGTATTTCTACATGCTGGAAATGGACGGAAAGCAACTGCATTTCTGGCGTGATCTGGAAAAAGCGCGGGCGGAGTTCCTTGCGACGGCGCCGGAGGACAGTATTGAGATCAACCGCTTCTTTGACAGTGTAAAAAAGGCGGAGTGTATGTGCGTTCCCTTCGAGGAGTCCATCGCCCACATGTCGCTTCCGCGCTACCTGCGCTTCGGCATGCGTATGAAAAATATGAGCAGCGTAATGAAGGAATACGGGAGAGAAACGGTTGCCGGGCTTGCAGCCAGGTTCCATCACCCGCTGGTGCAGGCAATGATGTGCCGTTATTTCTCTCTGAATTTCCTCGCCTACACCCTGATCGTGTCATATGCTTTTTATACCGGCGGCACCGCAGCAATCCCACAGGGCGGCTCCGGAAAAATGGCGGAACGGATTGCGGCACGGTATCAGTCGCTGGGTGGCAAGCTGCATCTGCGTGCACCCGTGCAGCGGATTCTGATCAGCAAAAACCGCGCAACCGGTGTTTTGCTGGAAGATGGCAGAGAGATTGCAGCAGATGCCGTGATTTGTGCAACGGATACCGCGGTTACATTTTCCATGTTGGATGCGTGTTACATGGACCGAAAATTAAAGACGATGTACGACGACCGTATCGGCTATCCCGTCAACTCCATTTTCCAAGCTGCATTCGGTATCCTCGGTGGCGAACCGGTTTTGCTTCCCTGCGGCTCAGTGTTGTTTCCCTGTGCCGCATATACCGTTGGAACGCAGACGTTGGATTTTCTGGGTATGCGCCTGTACGACTACGATGCCACGCTTTTCCCAAAGGAAAAGCGCGTCATTCAATGCAATGTTTTACAAAATGAGCAGGATTACGCCTACTGGACGCAGCTCCACGCTGACCCCGCCGCATACCGCGCCGAAAAGCAGCGCATCGCAGAGGAGCTCCGCTCCCGCATTCTTGCGCAATACCCGGAGCTGACAGACCGGCTCGTTCTGCTGGGGACATACTCTCCCTCAACTTTTACGCGCTGGTGCGGTGCATACCACGGCGCGTATATGAGCTTCTTTCCACAAAAGGGACGCAAAAGTATCTATGTCAAAAGCACGGTGAAGGGGCTTCCCAACGTATTCCTCGCGAGCCAGTGGCTTCAATGCAACGGCGGACTTCCCAGTGCGGCAACCAGCGGCAAATTTGCGGTACAGGCACTGCTCCGCGCCGAGCGGTGACCCGCGGGATCCGGTCCCCCACAGTGCGGCAAGCCTTGATTGACGGATGGACGGAAAAGTGTCCTGCCATTTTTCTTGCCCCGAAATCTTTGAAAGACTATGGGGTCAGGCTCATCGCCTGACCCCAACGTTTGTTGCAGGACTGTTTCAATTCGGGCTGTTGGACCATTCGTTATTCTTCGGCAGCCGCGCTTTCTCATGTGTCCGATGTTTCCGACAGGACCAGCCCCGGATTACGGCGGATGGTAAAATCAATCGCCCATGGGCTGGTAAACACCAGCAGCTTTCGTCCATG
>CAMGMW010000170.1 GCA_946059285.1 uncultured Clostridia bacterium | reverse complement strand
AGACGTTGTTTTTGTTTTTTATGGATCTGGGAAGACTGCTCTGTGCGCCGCTTTTACTTGTATTTCGCGTCCGTCGCATGCATTTGGACGGCTCCCCGGCACACACGCTCCCAAAAGGCGGCGCAGTCTTGGTGTGTAACCACGTCGGCTTTTCCGACCCAATGGTGCTCGGTTGCGCCTTTGCTCCGCGCCGTGTCTTTTTTCTGGCCGCTGAAGCGGTGATGCAGCCGGGCTTGCGCGGTTTTTTGCTGCGGCATGCCGGCTGTATCCGGATTGACCGCAACGCATGCGATATTGAGGCGATTCGTTCCTGCGTTCAAGTGTTGCAAGCAGGTAAACTATTGTGTATTTTTCCACAAGGACATCTGCAGCATAGCGGCGCACTCGATCAAATCAAGCAAGGCGCCGCCATGATCGCACAGCAGGCACAGGTGCCCCTGATTCCCTTATATACCGATAAGCCCCCGTCACCGTTTCGCCGTCGGGTACTGATTGTTGGTCAAGCGATTCATCCGCAAGAGTACTGTTTTGGAAAATTCCCTCTCCCTGCGGAGCTGCGTACACTTTCAGACGCCACACGCACGGGTATGTTGCGCTGCAAACAAGCATATTCCGCATACGCATATCAAAAAGGAGGCCGTTCATGAACACTTTTGCAGAGTTGCTCGCATTGCTTAAAACCGTCTTTGCAGACGAAATTTCTTTGCAGGGGATTACCGAGCAGACCCCACTTAACACACTGGGCATCACTTCCGTCGGATATTTATACCTGGCGCTCGCCGTGGAAGAACGTTTCGGCGTGCGGTTTTCCAATGCAGATTTCGTTGCGTTTTCCACTGTGGGTGACGTGGTACGCCGCATTGAGCAGGGGCACGCGCAATGACCTTTCGCCAGGGACAACCGAGTAGGGGTGATTTGATCCGTGTACACGTTTCATTTTATGATCATTACGGCATTTATGAAAGCGACACGGCAGTATATGCATTCGGGCTGCCCGACAATACCGGCGTGCCACCTGAAGAAATCTGCGTGGTATGTACCCCGCTGGCTGTTTTCTGCGCCGGCGGCTTTGTGCAGGTCGCGCAGCTAACGCGTGCCGAACGCAAACAAGCCCGCTCTGCAGACCGGGTGATTGCGGCCGCTCGCGCACGTTTGGGAGAAACGGGATATCATATTTTGTACAATAACTGTGAGCATTTCGCAACCTCGTGCCTGTTCGGCACGCCGCGTTCCGCGCTGGTAGAAGAGGCACGCGCCTCAATTCGCAAAAAGCTCGGCCACTGAAACAAAGCGGCCGAGCCATCAAAAAGGAGAGAGCGCTATGACTTTTTTACCTGTCACCGCAGAGGAAATGCGTCAACGCGGCTGGGATCGACCGGATTTTGTCTATGTCTGTGGCGATGCTTATGTCGATCACCCTTCTTTCGGCGCTTCCATTATCACCCGCGTACTGGAGGCGGAGGGCTTTCGGATCTGTATGCTGGCACAGCCGCGCTTTGACAGCTGCGAGGATTTTCGCCGCTTTGGCTGTCCGCGGCTTGGTTTTTTAGTCAGCGCCGGTAATTTGGATTCCATGGTTGCTCACTATACCGTTGCAAAACGGCGCCGTACTTATGACTATTATTCTCCCGGCGGAAAAACCGGCTTGCGTCCCGACCGCGCCTGTATCGTCTACACCAACCGGATTCGGCAGGCATACGGGCATATTCCGGTCATTTTAGGTGGGCTGGAAGCATCTTTGCGACGCTTTGCCCATTACGATTACTGGGACGATCGACTGCGCCATTCCATCCTACTGGACAGCGGTGCAGATTTGTTGATCTATGGAATGGGAGAAAACACCGTGCGCCGCATTGCCAAACTGCTTGACCGCGGAATTCCAATGAACCGCTTACGTGACATACGCGGCACGGCATGGCTTGGCAAGCGAAATGACCGTGTTCATTTTCCTGTGGCAGGCACAAGCGACTTTACCACTTTGCGCCAAAGCAAGCTTGCCGTTGCACGGGCATTTTCTTTGCAATATCGCAATACAGATGCCGTTCATGGCGAAGCTGTTGTTGAGTATTACGGTGACCGCATGCTCGTACAAAACCCACCCATGCCACCACTGACACAGCCTGAACTGGATGCCGTTTACGCCTTGCCCTACGCCCGCGCCTGGCATCCGATGTATGATGCCGCAGGCGGTGTACCCGCTTTGGCCGAGGTTAAATTTTCCATCACACATAACCGTGGCTGTTTCGGCGGCTGCAATTTCTGCGCCATTACATTTCACCAGGGGCGTCAGGTAAGCTGCCGCAGCATTGCAAGTGTAACTGCGGAAGCAAAACTGCTCACCACACTACCTGATTTCAAAGGGTATATTCACGATGTCGGCGGACCGACTGCAAACTTTCGCCGTCCTGCCTGTGACAAGCAGCGTACGCAAGGCGTCTGCAAAGACCGGCACTGCCTGACGCCAACGCCTTGCCCCGCACTGCGTGCGGAACACAGCGAATATCTGGAACTGCTGCGCGCCGTAGAAGCAGTTCCGGGGGTCAAAAAAGTGTTTATCCGCTCCGGCATTCGCTATGACTATCTTCTTGCGGACCGCACACCCGCCGCAGATGCATTTTTCAAAAAGCTGGTTCGCGACCATATTTCCGGGCAGCTTCGCGTCGCACCGGAGCATTGCTCAGAAGCGGTTCTACACTGTATGGGCAAAGCCCCGCTTCAAGCTTACCACATCTTCCGCAAGCGTTTTTATACACTGTGTAAACAAATGGGGTTGCAGCAATATCTGGTGCCCTATCTGATGTCCTCACATCCGGGAAGTACCCTCTCAGACGCAGTTGATCTGGCGCTGTGCATTCGCCAATGGGGCTGTGAGCCAGAGCAAGTGCAGGATTTTTACCCAACACCGGGTACCGCCTCCACCGTTATGTTTTATACTGGGCTGGACCCTTTTACGGAGCAGCCGGTCTTTGTTCCGCGCGACCGACATGAAAAACAGATGCAGCGAGCCTTGCTGCAGCCAACACGGCCGCAAAACGCCCCGTTGGTGCGAAAAGCCCTGCAGCAGTGTGGCCGCACTGAGCTACTCGACGTACTACTGCACGGCTCAGCGCCCGCAAAATACCACCATTCGCCGCCGCAACCGGCAACTTCTGCCAAACGCAAACCCAGGCAGCACCTTTGCAAGCCGCAGACACCTACCGCATCCCCACCACGACCGCGAATGAAAAAAAAGCCCGCGCCCACGGGCAAACAAGCAACGAAGGGAAAACGATCATGAGCGAATTACAGGAAAAATTTATCCGCATTTATCGGGAGAATATTCAGCGCGAAGGCGCCGACAAGCTGCTTGACTGGCTCTGCTCTCCAGCCAGCGACTTTTTCACTGCGCCCGCTTCCACACGGTATCACGGCGCCTACGAGGGCGGTTTGTGCGAACATTCTATCAATGTTTATGAATGCCTGTGTGACTATTTGCAGCGGCCACGCGTGCGGGAAATGTACGACCTTGCCCCCTCCGCCCAAACCGTTGCTATCGTAGCCTTATTACACGATCTATGCAAAGTCAACTGTTATAAGCCATCTTTTCGCAATGTCAAGGACGAAAACGGAACCTGGCACAAAGTGCCATGTTATGAGTTTGCCGATCCGTTGCCGTACGGACATGGTGAAAAAAGCGTATATATTATCAGCAGCTTCATGCGGCTGAGTCGTGAAGAAGCGTTTGCTATCCGCTTTCATATGGGCTTTTCAGCGACAGACGAAGCACGGCTGGTCGGCGATGCATATGAAAAATTCCCTCTCTGTATTGCGGTATCGACAGCAGATTTGGAAGCTTCTTACTTTGTTGAATCACGCACAACGAAGCAATAATCTTTTCGAGTCTTGCGCTTCCTAATA
>CAMGMW010000169.1 GCA_946059285.1 uncultured Clostridia bacterium | reverse complement strand
GAGAACAAAAAGCCGTATTCCAATGCTCTTATCAATTACAGCGTTCCCCGCAGGGGGATTGCCGCCTGCCCTTTAGCCTTTGGTGAGGTCGGTGTGAAAGGAAGGGTGAAATCTGTGTTGAATTATAAGAAACCAGCGTTCTGGATTATTGTCGTTGCTGTCATTTCCTGCATTATTGTGGCAGTATGCTTTCTAACGAACCCCGCAACCTCGGTTGATGAAAAACTTGCCGCATTTATTGACCGTGAAATTGCCTCTCACCACCAATCCGGAAAAAGTGAAGAGCATTTTTGCTGCTTAGATTGGGAGGTCATTGGAAAAGAAACGAACAGCAATCAGACAACGATATATATGTGGGTGTTGTATGAAGAGTTCAGTAACGAAAATGGCTTGACGCTTGAAACAGGCGCACACATATTGACAGCAATTACAGTTGAAGAAAATGATGACCGCTACAGTCTGATAGAATATTGGGAACCGCGGGATGGCAGCTATTATACAGACTCTATTAAGGAAAAAGTCCCCATGTATCTTTGGAGCAAAGCGATGGACTCCCAGAGATATATTGATGCGCAGTCTGCCAAATTGGAAGAAATGGCAAAAAAGCATTTTGCAACAACCAAGTCTGTCGGCGGCATTGATATACCACAAAGCGCCATTGTAGCTTCGCTGCGTGAACAATATCCGCAGTACTTTGATTTAGACACCACAAACGGTCTTGATGTTTATGTTTGGCAGTTGGCTGAGAACAGTTATTCGTTTGGGCTGCTTCCTCATACCGCAACTCAGCGAGATTGGATATCTTCCGAACTGTGGAATCTACAGGGAACGGATGTTAACGAAATGCGCCAAATACTCTCCACATATAATATTGACGAAAGCGACATTAACATTATCCCGTGGCAAAACCCTATATCCAGCTACTATTGGATATTCTCCGAGGGCGAAAGTCTGGAAGAAAAGCAAGAGGGCTACATTAAATCTATTAGAAATATGCTTTTTGGATAACAGGTAGAACAATCAAGATATGGCTATCCCATCTACGACTCTATGGTTTTTGATATAGATGGCGATGGAGAAGACGAATACTGCGTACTTGGTTGCGGAAGGACATCGGGACTTTTTACGTTCACTTTTAGTGCAAGCGAAGCAGGAACTGAACAGCCAGAGTACAGCAATGTATTCTGCACCGAATGGTATGATCTATCATTTATCATATGTGATGATGGCATTGTTCGTGTGCAGGGGAGCGATCAGGGGGAAGTGCCACAAACACACTTGTTTGATATTACAATTATTGACGGCAATGTTTATCTGATTGAGGAAGGACAGGTTATCTGTGGATTGATAAGTTTGCACCCGACAGAAACCCGGCCTAAACAATAAAAGCCTGTGCCATTATCGTTGCAAAGTCGCTTATCTCCGTTTTCACAGCAAGGCGAAAACGGAGATAAGCGACTTTGCTTTTGCTCCCCACAATATCATACGATTTTTCAGAGCCCGCTTGTGGCTATCCCGGGTTTGGCGCAAGACAGGGACGGCACGACCGAAGCCATGCCGTCCCTGTAAAACTTACTCTTTTACGACCTGCGACCGTAAAGCCGCTGCTGTATTTGCTCTTGATCAGTTGATAACGCGGGCTGCGCCATAATAGCTTCTGTAATAACTTCCCGTATACAGGTTACTGATGATCACGCCCTGATTTGAGTTGGCGGCATGGATGAACTTTCCGTCACCGATATAGATACCGACATGTTCCACAGAGTCATAACTGGAACTGTAGTAGAAGAATACAAGATCACCAGGTTTGATTTCATCAATGCCCATCTTATAGACAAAGGTGCTCTTGTATTTACGGTACTGTGAGGTGGCAGTGCGGGTAATGGAATAGTCGAAGTGCTTATAGACATACATTGCAAAGCCGGAGCAGTCAAAGCCGGAGGGCGTGGTGCCGCCGTAAATGTAACGATAGCCCTCAAAGGTCAGAGCGTATTCTACCAAACGCTTGGCAATGGAGTGCTCCTGCATGAAGTTGTAGCAGCGCAGGAACAGCGCCAGCGCTTCCTGACAGGCAGTGGTGTCTTTCGGCAGCAGCTTGCTGCCGCTTCCCTTGACTAACTCCGCGCCGACCAGTAACTCAATGGACGATCTAGCCCAGCCGGAGATTTCGCTTGCATCTTCAAAGAGGGTTTCCAGAAGTGTCGGTTTCTCATCTTCAGGTTCACCATCTTTTTCCGTTTCTTCTTCCTCCGCGAGAGGAGAGGTATAGCCAAGGACGGTCATGAAGTTGGACATGAGTGTAAAGAACTCCTCGCGGGTCAGGAGACCTTCCGGGTCGAATTGACCGCCGCCTTTTCCGCTGACAATCTTCAGCTCGGCGCAGGCAAGCACATCGGTGTTATCATCTGCGACATCCGAAAAAGGATTCTCGCCACTGTACTGATAAGGTTTGCCCATGAACTGGTTATAGGCAAGGATCGCGATGGAACACATTTGCTCACGGGTAATTGCACTTTTCAGGTTTACATCCCGCAGACACTTCGGAAACATACCGTTTCGGTCCATTGTGGAAACCTCGGTATATGCCCAGGAGCTGATACCCTGATAGTTGCCAACGGCATATTTCAACTCGCGCTGTAATGCCCATTCATTGATAAAATTATAGACCCGGTCAAGAAGAACAATCGCTTGCTGACGGGAGATTTTTTCCTTCGGCTGCATTTCCGTGCCGATACCGTTCACAAGACCGATGGAATACATGAGCCGAACCGCGTCTGTCGCGTAGCCGGAGATCTGCTCAGCGTCGGAAAAATCGCTCAGTTCTTTCATTTCAATGCTTTCGTCCTCCCATTGGAGGGCGCTGACCATCATATTATGTACAAATACGAAAAAGTCCTGACGGCTCACCAGTGCGGCAGGACGAAACGTCCCATCCGCGTAGCCGCTAATGATGCAGCGTTCATAGGCAAAGGAGATTTCCGCCTCTGTGGTATCGGAAAAGTAGACCGGAGCGGGATGATCACTGTCATAATAGACGTAGTCTGCCATCAGCTCCTCATACACCCGGACGACCAGCTTACACATTTCCGCACGGGTAATTTCCTGGGATAGATCACTGTCCATGAGACAATCCGGAATCAAGCCCAGCAGCTCCATTTCTGTAATGGCTTCTTGCGCCCATTTGTCCACATTTGTGTAGGCGGAAACAAGGGGAGCGCATCCCAGCAGGATGCCGAAACATAGAATTGTGCATATCATGCGCAGAAATCGTTGCTTCATAGTTTTATACCTCCAATTCAAGCTCCAGACCGACAGGACAGTGGTCTGAGCCAAAGACCTCGTGATAGATCGGCGTCGCAAGAATGGCATCCTGCAGCCGATCGGAAACCAAAAAATAGTCGATACGCCATCCGGCATTGTTTTCACGTGCGTGAAAACGGTAGCTCCACCAGGAGTAGGCGCCTGTCAGCGTAGGGTGACGGAAACGGAACGTATCGGTAAAGCCGGCGGCAAGCAGCTGGGAAAACTTTTCCCGCTCTTCATCGGAAAAACCGGCATTCCCACGATTGGGTCCCGGATTCTTCAAATCAATCTCCTGATGCGCGACATTTAAGTCGCCGCATAGAATAACGGGCTTTTGCTTGTCCAGCTCTGTCACAAAGTTCCGAAATGCGTCATCCCATGCCATACGGTGATCCAGCCGTTTCAACCCATCCTGTGCGTTAGGGGTATAGCAGGTGACAAGATAAAAATTCGGGTATTCCAGCGTAATCATCCGGCCTTCCCGATCCAAGTCCTCAATACCAATGCCGTAAATAACGCGGTCCGGCGTGTGCTTTGTAAAAATAGCCGTACCGGAATAGCCTTTCTTTTCCGCGGAGCACCAAAATTGTTGGTA
>CAMGMW010000168.1 GCA_946059285.1 uncultured Clostridia bacterium | reverse complement strand
ATGGGCGGCCAATGTATCCAGCAGATCCTGCGCTACGCCGAGATCGTCTGCCATGTTTTTCAGTTGAAGGGAATCCGCAGGCAACATTTGGAAATTACCATAGACGGGGAATCTCGTGTTGCCAAGAACTCGCTTCAAGGTGTTTCGTAGCAAAAACAGCGGAAGCAGAAGTGCTGCCGAGATTTGATTTGCCTGTGATTCACTCATGGACATCATCGCCTTGAGTTCGTCAAAAGAGTAAACCCGTTCCTTGTCAAAAATAGTTTGATAGTTGCCGCGATTATGCTCCGGGGCAACCTTTGCCAGAATCTTGTGTCCCAGTTCGTGACCAATACTGAAGCGTCTTGCGGTAGAGTTTTCAGCACGGCGATAGTAGCGATCCAGTACAATGCAGGACGCTGGGAACACCTCCGAAAGGATTCTTCCGTTACGGCTCACCTTGAGCGGTGTGATTCCGTTTGGTGCGAAAGCAGTCTTGCTCTTGTCTTCCTCGGCAAAGTTCTCATAACATATGGTCAAGCCGAAGTAATCCGTGGCGAGGCCGTCCATATCAATACAGACAACAGCATTCGGGTCTGCACCCTGCTGCCGCAGATAGTCTAAAATGAAGTATTCCGAAAGCTCGTTCAGCCGGTTTGAATCCAATCTATCAATCATAGTTCCATCACCTCAATTCACGCAAACGGAGACGAAATTCTCCAGTCTGCACCATTCCAATATAGATACCTTTGCTTTCCGGCAACTTTGATTGTGTACCGCGTGATCAAGTCCTCGGGCTGGCAAATATGTAAGATTCGTTCGATTGGAAAGCAAGTCGTTCCGTTCCAAATGATCTGCATGGGCAGCGGCTGTCCAAACTCGTCCGCCCCTGCATTTACCCGCACCGGGATATATTTTGTCAATCGAAAAACCTCCTTTGCACAGAATTCTGTATTCGTCTTCACCTCCGCTTGACAAAATACGCAATTTGCAGTATCATAAACACGCAACTAAATTGCGTGGCTTTATTATATGCAAATAGTTTGCGTTTGTCAATAGGAATTATGAAATTTAATTTCATGCACGGAGGACATTATGAAGTTTGGAGAGAAAGTACGTGCCGCCCGCCAGAATGCCGGTATGAGCCAGGAAGCACTGGCAAAAGCGGTTGATGTGTCCCTGCGGACGATCCTGGGATACGAGAACGAGAACCGCTATCCGAGAAAACGGGAGATCTATGCAAAATTGGCGGACGCGCTCCACGTTGATGTCAATTACCTGCTTACGGAAGACGAGGAATTTGCCGCCGCAGCGGCGGAGAAGTACGGTTCTCGCGGGAAGCAGCAGGCGGAAGCCCTTGTGGCAGAACTGAGTGGTCTGTTCGCCGGCGGCGAACTGGCGGACGAGGACATGGATGCAATGATGCGAGCCGTGCAGGAGGCCTACTGGATTGCAAAGGAGAATAACAGAAAATTTGTGCCGAAAAAGTATCAGAAGGGGAAATAAAGTCCCGTTTATCGGACACGTATTTTGCTATAGTATCCCTGTCAAAGTGTATCTTTTCGCGCGGAACGAGCTTCCACGAATATTTGAACAGACAGGGAGGGACGGAGCATGAACATTGATACGCTCAAAATTGTGCGGAAGGCGAACAAGATTGTCGCTATGTGCGGAACGCGTGACCCGAATCGCATCGCCAAACAGCTTGGCATTCAGGTTCTTCGCTGCAAATTCAAGGCGCAGAAGGGCGCATATAAGATCATACTGCGAAACCGGTTCATTTTCCTCAGTGATACGCTTTCTCCTACAATGGAAACCATTGTTCTGGCGCACGAGCTTGGCCACGACGCCCTTCACCGTTCGGAAGCGATGAAAGTCGGCGGTTTCCAGGAGTTCAATCTTTTTGATATGACCGGTCTGCGGATGGAATATGAAGCCAACATTTTTGCCGCTCAGCTCACTCTGGAGGACAATGAATTTCTTGATTTGTGTGAGCGTGGCTTTGACAGGCAGCAGATCGCAAGTGCCCTTCATTCCGATATCAACCTTGTAGCGCTCAAAGCGGATGCATTGATTTCGCAAGGCTTCCGCCTGCGCCGTCAGGAACACAACAACAGATTTTTGAAATAATCAAAAAAGATATCCGCAAGAACTGACTGCATAATACTAATATCGGTAAATGCGGCAGGAAAAGAGGAAAGGAATGTGTGAGTATCCGGGGAGGTCTTGCAGACCCATTAGAAAAAGTATCCTTTCAGGTTTATGTTTGCATCAATCAGTTCATCTTTTTAATTTTAATGGAATCACTTGATAAGTGTTACCATTGAGTTTATAGCCATGTCCGGGATCGGGCTGCCATTCATACCGGTTTTTATGTTCTTCCGGGAACAAGCTTTCCATAATGGCAGCAATGACACCGCCGTGGGTAATGATGACCGTATCATTCGGAACTTCAGCAAAGGCGGCCAGCACTCGGGCCTTCATATGTCTGCCGCTTTCGCCGCAGGGTGGGATATTGGCTCCGTTGTCTCCGGAAATCCATACCTGATAATCCGGATTGTCCTTCAGTTCTTCGTAGCTGTGCATCTCAAAGCTGCCGAAATCTACTTCCCGGAAGGCCGGGTTTTGGACATGGGGCACATCACCAAAGAGAATTTGTAAAGTTTCCTCCGTCCGCTTCATGCCACTGGTGACGAAGCGGGCATTTTTTATTTCATAGTGCAGGCACTGTAACTCCGCCCTGCCAACCGGAGACAGGGAGAGGTCGCTGCTACCGCAGTACAGATGCTTCTCGTTTGCCACGGTCGTTCCGTGACGAATCAAATAAATCATACCAGCCCTCCCAACCAGATGCCTGCCATGGCTGCAAGCTCGCAGATTTGCAGAAAGAACCCGGAGGTGTCGCCTGTCACACCGCCGAATTGTTTCATTGCCATACCGCGGTAGAACAGTACCGAAAGGAGGGAAGCCGCCACCGCCACACAGCCGGGAACCCATGACAGTTTAATCAGGCCTGCACAGCAAAGGCCAACGAGAATTGTCATTGCTGCGGTGGTTTTTTCCCGATCCGTATCCTTTGTGTAGGCACAGAGCATCCCGGCTTTTCTGGCGTTGGGCAGATTCACGGCACATAGAGCAGATAAGGTGCGAGAAAGAACATACAACGGCAAAACAGAAAGCACATTCCCTTGCTGATAGACTTCATGGAGCAGGCCGAAGTTCAGCAGCAGATAGATGCACAGGTAGATGGGTGCAAAAGCACCGATGTGGGAATCCTTCAAAATCTCCAGCTTCCGCTCGCGGCTTTGATGGGAAGCGAGGGCATCCACCGTATCCATGAAGCCGTCCATGTGAATTCCACCGGTCAGAAGCAGCGGCAGGCACACCGCCACGGCACTGAAAAGCACAGCACTGACCCCAACCCACCGACTGAATGTATACCACCCATACAAGGCAGCTCCGCAAAGGATACCTACCACCGGGAAGAAGCAGATAGCATACTTCATATTTTTCTCGTTCCATTCAAACTGCGGAACAGGCACGATGCTATAGGTGGACAGCGCCACCAGCAGGGACTGAAAGAATGTCATATTCCGCTCCCTTCTCCCAAACCGGGCTATTATTATTCATGGTCACAGCGGCATCTGCCAAATCGAAAAGCCACTCATTCAGGGTGTTCAGGTCGTTAATATAAGCGGCAGTTTCACCCTCATAGCCTATAGAGGACAGTCCGGAGATGGTTACTGCCACCAACAGCTTACACCGCATTTGCAAAGCAAGAATGTTCTGCCATGCATCCTCTATGCTGCTGTGCGCACTGAAAAGGGTGTTGCCCAGAAGGTTGGAAACATCCTCCAGAAGTACCACGCTGTCCGCCGTCACAGGAGCCGTTCCAATCTGAGTGGGCAGCTCCAGGGTGACAAAGT
>CAMGMW010000167.1 GCA_946059285.1 uncultured Clostridia bacterium | reverse complement strand
GCCGCGATGTCCGCAAAGGAAGCTCTTGTGCCAAGGTTCACAGGTCTGATCTTCTCGCCCAGAATCAGCAGCGGCACATATTCGCGGGTATGATCTGTGGTAGCGGTGTAGGCAGGATCGCAGCCATGATCGGCGGTGATCATCAGAACGTCGTCCTCATGCATTTGTCTGCGGAACGCACCCAGCCAGTTGTCAAATTCCGTCAGAGCGGCAGCATAGCCGTCGATATTCCTGCGATGACCATAGAGCATGTCGAAGTCCACCAGATTCGTGAAGCACAGTCCGCGGAAATCGCGTTTTGCCATCTCCGATGTCTTATGCATGCCGTCGGTGTTTCCCTTTGTATAAACATGATCCGTTGTCCCGCGTCCGTTAAAAATGTCGAAAATCTTGCCGACGGCAAGGCAGTCCAGTCCCGCCGCCTTGATGGCGTCAAGCATTGTCTGTGCCGGCGGCTCCAGTGAAAAGTCGTGCCGGTTGGAGGTGCGGGTGAAACCATCTTTTGCGTTGCCGATGAACGGACGGGCGATGACACGTCCTACGCCGTGTTTGCCGGTCAGGATTTTTCGGGCAATACGGCAGTATTCGTAGAGCTGCTCCGGCGGTACGATGTCTTCATGCGCGGCGATCTGAAAAACGGAATCCGCAGAGGTGTAAACAATCAGATCGCCGGTTTTCATGTGCTCTTCGCCGTATTGATTGATAACCTCTGTACCGGACCACGGTGCATTGGCCAGCACGCCGCGCCCCGTTGCCTCGCGGAAGGGCTTCAAAACCTCCTCCGGGAAGCCATTGGGATAGGTGGGCAGCGGATTCGGAGAGACGATGCCCGCGATCTCCCAGTGACCGATCGTAGTATCCTTTCCCATGGAGGTCTCCTTCAGGCGGCAGCAGGCGCCCTCCGGCTTCTCTGTTTTGCCCAGAAAGTCCAGACCGTCGATGTTGCCGATGCCGCAGGAAACCATCTGCGGGATCTTTAATTCTTTTGAAGTGGAGCAGCTTCGCAGCGTGTTAACGCCGACATCCCCGAACTGCTCGGAGTCCGGCATTGCTCCCGCGCCGCAGGAATCGAGTACAATTAAAAATACGCGCTTCATGTGAACGTTATTCTCCTTTTTGAAAATGTGTGATAGGGACGATTTAGGAAACGGCACAAGCCGTTTCCTAAATCAAAGGTCTTTATTTCTCCAGCTTGACCGCCGTCTCCAGTGCGACTTCCATCATCTGCGTGAAGGAGGTCTGACGCTCCTGCGCGGGCAGCGCTTCGCCGGTCAGCATGTGGTCGGAAACCGTGCAGATGCACAGTGCGTTCTTCTTCCAGCGGGCGGCCGTCATATACAGACCGGCAGCCTCCATCTCGCATGCCATAACGCCGAATTTCATCCATGAGGGAACCGTCTGCAACACTTCCGGCATACCCTCATCATCATTATAGAAGTTATCCGTGGAAAGCACGTTGCCGACATGATAGGTAGCGCCGGCTGCCTCGCAGGATTCCACCGCTCTGCGGAGCATCTCATAAGAGGCAATGGGTGCAAACAGACCGTCCACATGGTACTGGTGCCAGAAATTGGAATCGGTACAGGCGCCCTGTGCAATGATGATATCGCGGACATGAATGTCGGGATTGATGGAACCGGCGGAGCCGATACGCATGATGTTCTGCACACCAAACGCATTAAACAGCTCATAGGAATAAATGCCGATGGAGGGAATACCCATGCCGGATGCCATAACAGAGACCTTCACGCCCTTATAGAAGCCGGTGTATCCCTGTACGCCGCGGACATTGTTGACAAGCTTTGCATTTTCGAGGAAATTCTCCGCAATGTACTTTGAGCGGAGCGGGTCGCCGGGCATCAGCACGGTCTGACCGAAATCCTCCGGTTTTGCGTTAATATGCGGGGTCGGGTAATTCATAGTGATTCTCCTTTCAACTATATGAACTTATGTATCAGCAGGGTCATTTCACCTTGCGGTGTTCACGGATATTGCGGATCCAGCACTTGTGGCACATGGCAAGATACCGGTCGTTGCCACCTAGCAAAAGCTGCGCGCCTTCTGTAACGATATAGCCCTCGCCGTCGATTCGGGCATTGACCGTGGCTTTCGCGCCGCAGTCGCAGATCGCTTTGATCTCGGTGATGGTATCCGCGACCTCAAACAGGCGGCGGCTGCCGTCAAAAAGCTTACTCTGGAAATCTGTCCGCAATCCAAAACAAAGCACGGGAATATTAGCGGTATCCACAATGTCCCTCAGCTGGTCGATCTGCGCCGGGACCATGAACTGGCATTCATCCACAATGATCACATCGGTTTTTTCCCGTTTTGCAAACAACTCGGAGAGATTTGCCTCCGGCGGTATCACCTCAGCAGGTGCCTCCAAGCCGACACGGCTGCGCAGAATCACCGCACCATCACGCTGGTCCGCCGCCGGCTTCACCAGCCAGACACGCATCCCGTTTTCCTCGTAATTATATTTTGTGATTAGCGCCTGTGCCGTCTTGGACGAACCCATGGAACCATATTTAAAGTAGAGCTTTGCCATTACCGCATACCTCCGGTCGCGTGGATTGTTTTTTTATTATACAGGATTGTTTGCATTTATGCAAGGAAAACTATCTCACAAAACGCCGCGTTCCGTTATTTTTGTGGTTTTGCAACAGAACTCCGTCCGATTTTTTGTGCAAAAGCATCGTTTCCCATGCCGCTTTCATTGAAAAAACGGAGCGGCAACAGGATCCGGTATGGTCTGAAAACGGCGCCGGCGCTTTTTTCAGCAGTGTGGGCGCTTTTTTCAGCAGGCACTTGACGGGCGTAAAAGAACATGCTAGAATAAACAGTACCGTCCGCCTCTGCGGCGGAGAATTTCATATGCCGCCATGATGGAATAGGTAGACATAGCAGACTTAAAATCTGCCGGTAGCAATACCGTGCCGGTTCGATTCCGGCTGGCGGCACCAGCGTTGTCGCGAACATACGAGGTTCGCGGCAACGCTTTCTTTTTTCGATCCATTCGCCTCACCGGCGTGCGCATTGGTGGGATTTCTGCAGCACGGTCCCGGTTCGTGTCCGGGGATCGGTAATCGGACGCTTTGTGCAGTTTTTTCGGTTGATAGATTGGAAATCCCCCGCTTTCAGTCACCATTTTTCTTTTACGCCGCTCAGAAGATTTCCGTCTGACAGGAGCGCCCTACGCCCGCTTTCGCCCGGGCGGTAGCGTGGATTCTTTGACGCAGGGCAAAAATATTGCCGCTGCCTTTCTAAAATCACCGCCTTCAAAAAAATATTGAAAAAAAATGTCACGTTTTGGCTTTTCAGGGGATATATAAGTAGAAAGGGAAATTCTCCTGATCTTAATATGCCGTATGTGCATAAGAAAGCGTTCATCCGCTTCCGGTACAGGCAAGGAAAAAGCCTGCGATTTGAACGGCAAATCACTGACGCTCAATCTTGCACATCAGCACCCTCTCATGATAATCGTGCCTCCCTTCCCTGCAGGCGCGTTATCAAATAGAATCCGGCAGTCGAGATGCGGCTCGACTGCCGGACATTTCTGTTGCACAGCAAACAGACGCGACGCAAAACAGCAGCGTGAAAAAAAGCATACAAAAGCGGGAAATTGAATGCTTCAGCGGGATTTGCGTACTTACCTCAAAAAGGCGCTCAAGGTATCAAACGCCAAACTCCGGCAGCTACTCACGCGGAGCGCCGAGGTGGGCTATAATTACGATCTGAGCACCCTTTCGACGGTGCGGGCAAGACGGTCAAATCGTCGGACGCCCCATAAGGGAAGCTACAGAATCTGAAAGAAAGGAGAACGCGGATATCTTATGAATGCATCAGACATGAGAAAACTGATTGACGGGCTGACGAAAGATATTGATTTTAAGTATCAAGGGAAAGG
>CAMGMW010000166.1 GCA_946059285.1 uncultured Clostridia bacterium | reverse complement strand
TTTCCTGTAAGCCTGCTCTGCGTCCTTGATCAATGCGCGTTGAGAACGCTCTGCAAATGGTTTCAGCGTCATCAGGTGTGCATAGCGCTCACCGGTCAGCTTCCGGCGGCTTTCGGCTACTCCGGGATCGGATGTGTGTGCTATGATCCGGGTGCTTTCAAAAATGATTCGGCAATCATTCTCTATCTGCGCCTTCGTCAACCTCTCATAGTTCTTTTCATGACGAGGTCAGAATTGTCCCCTATCAGGAGGAGTGGGTACAGCGGTTCCAGACAATGAAGGAACGGATCACTGAGATCCTGATGAGGGCAAACATTGAATGCGACGTGCGGCATGTCGGAGGCACCGCCATCCCGGGCATGTGCAGCAAGCCCATCGTGGATGTGCTGGTGACGGTAGACAGCGAGGATATGGAAATAGCGCCGCATGCGCTGGCAAGGGAATTCTGCTGCCTTGGCGAGTGCGGTCGTCCTGGACGTTACTTTTTCTCCGATGGCGATACTGAGGATGACGCCGTGTACATCCATCTGACCACAGCAGCAAATCAGGTGGCGAGGGATCAGCTGGAATTCAAGGATATACTGCTGGCATGCCCGGATGTGCGGGAAGAATACGCTGCATTGAAGCAGCGGCTGGCCGAGCAGTATCCGTACAGCCGGGCGACATATCGTTTGTTGAAGGGTGAATTCATCGAAAAATGTCTGGAGGAAGGCTATGACGTGCAGGGCGATTGAGCAGATGATAAAAGAGGTCGTGGAAGAAACTCGCATTCGGAACATCGCCACTCTTCACAGAACGATGGGCCTGCCCTATGAACAGCTGTTTGATGTGCTGGAGATCCCCGAGACTGACCGTCAAAGGTATCTTGAGATTCTGATGAAGGAGGAGAATGAAGATGGATAAGAGAGAAAGGCTGGCAGTGATTTTCCGGGATACGCAGCAGTTCTACAGCACTAATCCCGCGTTGATGGCTGCTGTGGAGGCCAGCAGGAAAAACACAAAGCTGTACGATGCCGGTGCTGCACCCGGCTTTCCCGATGGAGTGAACAAGGCTGGCGCAGTAACCGTCACCAAATCCCGTACCTATGAGGCGGCAATGCGGCTGTCTGACACGTATCCCGGCAGGAAGATTGCCGTGCTCAACTTCGCTTCCGCCACCAAGCCCGGCGGAGGTGTCATCAACGGAAGCAGTGCTCAGGAAGAAAGCCTGTGCAGGTGTTCGACGCTGTATCCGACGCTCGACCGCAGGTTCCTGTGGCAGAGCTACTATGATGTCAACCGTGCTGCCGGTGATGTTCTGCATACCGATGCCTGCATCTACTCCCCGGGCATCGTGATTTGCAAGACGGACGAAAACTTTCCGGAGCGCATGCCGCAGGAGGATTGGGTTACGGTAGATGTCATATCCTGCGCAGCGCCCAATCTGCGCAATACGCCTGCCAATCTGTATAACCCGGAAAACGGACAGGCCGTCAGCATCCTGCCGGCAGATCTGCAGCGACTCCATGAGCAGCGCGCCAGAGCCATTCTTGCTGTGGCTGCTGACAATGGCGTGGATATCCTTGTGCTGGGCGCATTTGGCTGCGGCGCATTCCGCAACGATCCCAGGGTGGTGGCGAAGGCATATGCAAATGTGATGAAGGACTGCCGCCGATACTTCAATCTGATCGAGTTCGCCATCTTCTGCAGGGATTTTGAGACAGAGAATTACGATGCATTTGCTGAGGTGCTGGCATGAACCCTGATGATGCGATGAAGCGGATCTCGCAGCTGGAGGAAGCGCTTATGCTGATGGTCTACCAGTACTGCGTCACAGATGACAGGCTGGAGCACCGATACATGTGTGCCGGTGAGCATGCCTTTGCCGCATTGGGCCTCGAGAACGGAGACAGCGTCGATAAGCTGGAGAAAATGCTGAAACTTTAATACGGGCTGGTCATGTGACCCGGGTCCACCTGCTCCAGGGAAGGTCCCCGGATAAAGAAAATGAGCAACAGGCATGATTTCCTGTTGCTCAATGTTCATTATGTATATTATGGCTTTCCGTTGCAATCATTGCCGCCGAATTCACAGCCATGTGAGTGATGATGCCCATAGTACCAGCGGCCATAGCGATATCCATAATGCGCGGGACAATTGGCACAGTCTCCTGTGCAGCGTCCCGGATGGGTGCGCCTGGAGTCCGCATTCGAGGCAAGGCCGAGCAGAGTGGCGAAAAATCCCGGTCCTTTTCTCGCCGGCTGTGCAAGGACGATCTCCGGTTCAAAGGGCGGGTCATCGATCTCGCGGCGGATACCGCCAGCCTTGGCCACCGTTTCAAGCAGATCCTCATCAAAGCAGAGACCTTCCAGTTCCTCGTACTGCTCCGCGGTGAACTGCCCCCGGCAGCTGCGGATGGCTTCATTGAACACCTCTTCCGTCAGACAGCCGCCGAGCTCGATAATCTCAGCCGGCGTGAAACGTATTCCGTTTTGCATAGCGCGCTTTACCAGACGGGTAGAATTCTTCTCATCAAAGAATTCATTGGCGATTTCAGCAACCTCGGAAGAGGATGTGAAATCAGTCAGCGTCGATATTCTGCTGATCTGCGTGCTTTCGGCCCAGTCCCAGAACCGATCATAATAATCTTCCCATTTCATAGGCATGCCTCGTCAGACTTTTCTGTAAGCCTGTTCTGCGTCCCTGATCATTGTGCGCTGAGATCGATCTGCGAAGGGCTTCAGCGTCATCAGGTGCTTATAGCGTTCGCGGATCAGTTTGGGGCGGCTTTGGGATACCTTCGGATCTTCTGTCCGGGCGATGATCTGTGCGCTTTCCAGAATGATCCGGCAATCGTTCTCTATCTGAGCCGCGGTCAGCTTTTCATACAGAGCGATATTGGGCAGGGCAAGATAGTCGTTCTTCCCCTCGAACAGCGCATACTCCCATGCACGGATGTTGCGCCGCTTGCTTCCGAAAAACAGTCCCATTGCAGATCACCACCATGCTGTGAGAAATAGTCGTTGCTTGTATCACATTCATTATAGCAAATTCCGGGTAAAACCAAAAGGGCAGCGGATGAAAATGCTTGCAATACAAGAAAAAGCAGCAGGATTTTCTCCCGCTGCAAAGGCTTCATTGTCTCAAGCTTCTATCTCTGTTCCGTCATTGAACCTGACAACCGCCCGCTTATCGTCGTAGACCGTAATGCGCTCCACCAGAATGCGGAAGGCAACGGGATCGAACTTCTCGGCGTGCTGCGGCAGGCTGCGAAGCTCCCGAATAAAGCTGTCCGTGCGCTTGCGGCGGTTGTCCTTGTCTATGATCGCCACCTTGAGCGCCGTGTTCCTGTCCTGCAGTTCCTGATATCGTGCGCTCAGCGCAGTCATCTCCTGCTGGTGCTCCGCCTGATCCAGTGCGACATTGGCATTCCGCAGGACCGCCTGCGTCAGCTGATCGGTGGCGTCGGCCAGCTCCCTTTCCACGCATTCCTGCTCGGCGCAGAGGGCGGAGGTATCGTAAATCGTATCGCGCAGCATCACTGCCGTGCGGATGATCGCATCGCGCTCATCACTCAGTCTGCTCATGGCGCGCATCACAATGTCCTCAATCTGGGGATCAGTCAGATGCGGCGAACGGCAGATCGTGCCGGCGTACTTGCGGTTGCACTGCCAGATGATTTTGCGGTACTTGTCGTTGGCATGCCAGACCTTGGAGCCGTATCGGCTGCCGCAGTCTCCGCAGTAAACCATGCCGGAGAAAACGTGCACTCCGCTGTAACGGTTATTCCCGGGCTTGCGCGCCGCCATCTGCTCCTGCACGAGGTCGAAGGTTTCCGCGCTGACGATCGCTTCATGGTTGCCTTCCACGTAATACTGCGGTATAATACTCGTGGGAGCCTAAAGAATTAAGCTCATCAATCACGCATATAAAAA
>CAMGMW010000165.1 GCA_946059285.1 uncultured Clostridia bacterium | reverse complement strand
GAAACTCATGAAGTTCCTATGGGTTTTCACAGAATATATGATTGTTTTCAACACGATTTTTCTAAAAATGGGTGCAGAAAATAAAGCTGTATGGCAGCCATTCTTCTTTCGCAAAAGACCTAACCTTTGGTTAATAGCCTTTTTTTTAATCCACTGTACACTGTTTGTACAGTGGATTTTTTATCTTTGGAAAAGCCGGGAAAGGGGGAGTTCTCTGGAGCGAAGGTATCTGACCGCCGTCGTGCCGCTGCCGGACCACATTTTGCAGGTGGATTTCATATCCGGCGCCCGTCTGCTGCTGGACATGAAGCCCTATCTGGACAAGATTCGGTTTCTCCCGCTGAATGACCCGGCGGTCTGGAACAGCGCCGTGACGGGCGGCATCTTTGTCCGCTTCGGCCATGTGGAGATCAGCCACGACGGGCTGCCCGCCATGGCGGAGCGGGAACACTGAATTCAAGAAGAAACGGAGGAACTGAAATGAAACACCATCAAACCCTGCGGCGGGGACTCAGCGTACTGCTGTCCCTGGTGATGTGCCTGAGTCTGCTGCCTGCCGCCGCGCTGGCGGATGACAGTGTCAAAATCGAAATCAATGAGGAAAATTTCCCAGATGACAATTTCCGCGCATTTGTTCGCCGATATGCTCAAAGCACCTTAGACGATTGGCTCAGCGAATATGAAATTAACAATGTAAAAACAATAACTTGCATTAACAGCAACATTGCGGATCTCAAGGGCATTGAGTATTTCACGAATCTGGAGTATCTGCTCTGCCAGGACAACCAACTGACGACGCTGGATGTCAGCAAAAATACTAAACTGAAGGAGCTGTCCTGCTACAACAACCGGCTGACCTCTTTGGTCGTCAGCAATACGGCACTGACCTCGCTGGGCTGCAGCAACAACCAACTGACGACGCTGGATGTCGGCAACAATGAAGAACTGAATTATCTGTACTGCGAGAACAACCAGCTGACCACTCTGGATGTCAGCGAAAATGCAGCACTGCAAGAGCTGGATTGTTCCGGCAACCAACTGACGGAGCTGGATGTCAGCAAAAATAAAGCACTGCAAAAGCTAGATTGTTCCGGCAACCAACTGACGGAGCTGGATGTCAGCAATACCAAACTGCTGCAAAAGGATCTGGATTGTTCCGGTAACGGCTATGAGATTGAGCTGGATAACGGGACCTTTGCGCTCTCGGCTCTGCCCAAAGGCTTTGACGTAAACAAGGCAAGCAACTGGCAGGGCGGCAAGCTTAACGATGAGAAAACGACCCTGACGATAGACAGCGAAGCTGTGCTGGTCACTTATACCTACCAGTTAGGCCTGGGTTACACCGCTGATTTTGCCCTGCTCGTGAAGGGTGCGGGCACTGAAATCAACATCGATGCGAAGAATTTCCCGGACCCGGGGTTCCGGGCGTACCTCGCCGGCAGAGAGGCGAGCTTTGACCTGAACCGGAACGGCAAGTTCAGCGCCGGAGAAATTGCTTTGATCAAAGAGATAGATTTCTACGATGTGAGAGATGCTTCTGATATTTGCGATCTGACCGGCATTGCGTATTTTACGGAGTTGGAGGTGTTGAACTGTTACCCCTTCGAGGTGACTAAGCTGGATGTCAGCAAGCTTGTTAAACTGAAGGAGTTGCTCTGCCCCGATAGTCCGCTGACCACTCTGGATGTCAGCAACAATGAAGCGCTTATAGCATTGAACTGCGACAATAACCAACTGCAGGAGCTGGATATCAGCAACAATAACGCACTGCAGTATCTTTACTGCGGGCACAACCAACTGACGGAGCTGGATGTCAAAGACAAGAACGCACTGCAGCATCTGGGCTGCGAGTACAACCAACTGACAGAGCTGGATGTCAGCTATAATACAGCACTGGTGACACTGAATTGCAGCGGCAACCAGCTGACGACACTGGATATCAGCAAGAATACAAAACTGGAGTGGCTGTACTGCTACAACAACCAACTGACAGCACTCGATGCCACCTACAATACAGCACTGACGTACTATGGGCTGCATTGTTATGACAATGTCTATGAGATTGAGCTGGATGAAAACAGATCCTTTTCTCTCTCCAACCTACCCGAGGGCTTTGTCGTAGGCAGGACAAGCGGATGGACAGGCGGCGAGCTTAACGAGGATAAAACGGTCCTGACGGTGTACGAAGGCGTCAACAAGGTCACATACACATACGACTGTGGAAACAACAATATTTATAGAGAAGATATCATCTTTACGTTGGATGCTACCCCAAGATACACCGTTACTTTCGACGCCAACGGCGGCACGGTAACACCGGAAAGTGCAAAAACTAACGCCGACGGCACGCTGAGCACTCCGCCCACCCCCACCCTCAGCGGCTACACCTTTGACGGCTGGTACACCGAAGCCAGCGGCGGCACCGAGATCACGCCCGATTATGCGTTCTCTGCTGACACTACCGTTTATGCCCATTGGACTTACACCGGCGGCAGCGGTTCCGGCGGCAGCTCCTCCGGCGGCTCGCCCAGCTATTCCGTCACCGTGGATAAGACCGTGAACGGAACGGTCACCGTTTCCCCCAAGAGCGCTTCCAAGGGCGCCACTGTCACCCTGACGGTCACGCCCGACAAGGGCTATGCCCTGGAGACCCTGACTGTCACCGACACCAGCGGCAACAAGGTCAAGCTCACCGGGAAGAACGGCAAGTACACCTTCACCATGCCCGCCTCCAAGGTCACGGTCAAGGCCACCTTCATGGAGGATAACTCCATGCTGAACTTCTTCGTGGATGTCCCTGCCGACGCTTACTACTACGACGCAGTCCTGTGGGCCGCTGAGAACGGCATCACCGGCGGTGTGGATGATACCCACTTCGCACCCAACGCTCCCTGCACCCGGGCGCAGATCGTCACCTTCCTGTGGCGTGCCGCCGGATGCCCGGAGCCGGAGACTCTGAGCAGCTTCGCGGATGTGCCCGCGGACAGCTATTACGCCAAGGCGGTGGCCTGGGCCGTTGAAAACGGCATCACCGGCGGCACCGGCAACGGTATGTTCAGTCCCAACGCCCCCTGCACCCGGGCCCAGGCCATGACCTTCCTGTGGCGCAGCCAGAAGTCTGTCGCTCCCGATGGCGTGAATTCCTTCACCGACGTGGCGGCGGACGCCTACTACGCCGACGCGGTCCAGTGGGCCGTGGAGAACGGCATCACCACCGGTTCCGGCGACGGCACCACCTTCAGCCCCAACGCCTCCTGCACCCGCGCGCAGATCGTGACCTTCCTGTTCCGCTGCCTGGGCTGACAGCGGGGGATGCGCGGATAGCGAAAAAATCTATTGTAATCTCCAGTCACCCCAGCAGGTCCGCATGGCTTCACGCCATGCGGACCTTTTTATACCCGGGCCGCTCCGGGCACCGTGTCCGGAGGGCAATCGCTCCTCCCGGTCCGCCTTGGGCGCTGGCCATTGGGCGGGCGGGACCGCCCGGACGGTTTCGGCGTCGGTGGGAAATTGCAGCCGCGCATAGGCAAGCTGGCCCTCATTGTACTTGCCCGGGTTGGCGATATAGGCTTCCAGTAACGCTATATTCATCAAGAACCACCATCGCCATATAGGCAGCTGCAGCTTTTTCGCATCTCTCCCTTGCGGCAACCGCAAGTTTACAGGACTCATGCCAGATGGTAAAATGAAACTGTATTTAGGGTGAAGTATCTTAGGGTGAAGTATCTTAGGGCGGAGCATTTTAGGGAGGATGGAAAGCAACAAGGGGGGGAGTCTGCCCATTGCCGTGTCCGCAGGATGGGCCAGAAGTCAACGTATAACGTAGACGATCAAGAACGCAAGATTGGGAACTTTTACATAAAGGCTACACATAACGTAAACGGATTGATATGTCGGCAAACGGCTACGTTATGCGTAAA
>CAMGMW010000164.1 GCA_946059285.1 uncultured Clostridia bacterium | reverse complement strand
GGTAACAGACTATGTACGAGAGCAAGAAACAGTATCAGTACGGCACCGGCAGACGGAAGTCTTCCATTGCCCGCGTTCGTGTCTATGAAGGCGGCACCGGTTCCATCATTATCAACGGTCGCGATATTGACGATTACTTTGGACTCGATACTCTGAAGCTGATCGTTCGGCAGCCGCTGGTTACCACCGAAACCATCGGTCGGGTCGATGTAGTCTGCACCGTCAAGGGCGGCGGCGTGACCGGTCAGGCAGGCGCCATCCGTCACGGCATTTCCCGCGCCCTGCTGGGTGTGAACGGTGAATACCGCGCAGCCCTGAAGGCAGCCGGCTTCCTGACCCGTGACCCCAGAATGAAAGAAAGAAAGAAATACGGCCTCAAGGCAGCGAGACGCGCACCGCAGTTCTCCAAGAGATAATTATTTCTTTCGTACCGGCTTTCAAGGAGTTGGTTCGAATGAACAGCCCCCATTTGTACGGGAAGTACAAATGGGGGCTGTTCAGTTTTGGCTTTTTTCAATATCTGCGCAAAAACTGGACAGAAAGCGGGGAATATGGTAAAATACAAAAAACGAAAAGGGGAAGCGATATGAAACTGATTGTCTGTCTGGACAAACAAAACGGCATGCTGTTCAATCACCGCCGCCAGAGCCGGGACCGAATGGTCATCGCAGACATTCTGGAGACGGTGGGAGATGCTGTCCTTTGGGTCAGCGCGTATTCCGCCCGGCTATTCCCGGCGGAGCGGGTGCGGATCTGCACACAGCTGCCTGCGGGGACGGAGGATTATTGCTTTGCAGAGGATCTTCTGCCAGATGAACTGCCACAGGAGCTGACCGTCTATCGCTGGAACCGTGTTTATCCCGCCGATACGTTTTTTCCGCTGCAGCTGTCGCAGTGGAAGCAGATCAGTTTTGAGGAGTTTGTGGGCTTTTCCCATGAGATCATTGCGAAGGAGTGCTATGTCAAATGAGACGGTGTGTGGCAATACTGCTGATCCTCGCGCTTTTGGGTGTGATTTCCGGCTGCGGGCTTGAGGACGGGCTGACCGATGCCGAGTACGCGGAGCTGGAGTCATATTACTACGAGATCAGCGACATTCTGGAATCCCTGGACGGCGAGGAAACACAGATCGCGCTGGAGGATGTGCCGGACTACTCCGGAAGCCCTTATGTGGCAATCAACGGCAACACGCCCTATTTTGAACAAACAGACTATACCACGACCTCCTTTGAGCATTACAGCGCGCTGGATTCTCTTGGACGGTGCGGGACGGCGTATGCCTGCATCGGTCGGGATCTGATGCCCACAGAGGAACGCGGCCGCATTAGTCAGGTCAAGCCCTCCGGCTGGCAGTCGGTGCAGTACGACAACGTTGATGGGAAAAACCTGTATAACCGCTGCCATTTGATCGGCTTTCAGCTCACGGGAGAGAATGCCAACGCACAGAATCTGATCACAGGCACACGTTATCTGAATGTGCAGGGGATGCTGCCCTTTGAGGATCTGGTGGCTGACTATGTCAAGGAAACGGATCACCATGTGCTTTACCGTGTCACTCCGGTTTTTGAGGGCGAGAATCTGGTAGCAAATGGGGTTTTGATGGAAGGGCAGTCCGTAGAGGATGACGAAGTCTGCTTCTGTGTCTATGCCTATAATGTGCAGCCGGGCATCGAAATCAACTATGCGGACGGTACCAGCCGTCAGGTGGCGGATCCGAACGGCGAGATGACGTATGTGCTGAACACCGGGACGCGAAAGTTCCACGATCCCTCCTGTGAAGCGGTTTCCACCATCAGCGAGGGAAACCGGCAGGAGTATACCGGCTCGCGTGAGTCGTTGATTGCACAGGGTTATACGCCCTGTAAGGGATGCAATCCATAAATTCTTCCGGCAGTGCCGTCAGCTTGATAAAAGCCACCGTTTTGCCGGTTCTTTGCCAAGTGTAAAGCGGTGGGCGCGTTACAAAAACGCGCCCACCGCTTGTCACTTCGGAATGACATGACCGGCAGATTTTCCGAAACGAACAGGGTGCACATTGTGCACCCTGTGTTGCTTTTATTCTTTCGGCTCCTTGACGGATTCCACCAGACCGTTGGCGAGTCCGGCAAGCCCCTGAATCTCCGAGGGAATGATGATCTTCGTCGCTTTTCCGTCGGCAATTTTCTGCATTGCCTCCAGCGCCTTGAGCTTGATCACCTGGTCGTTGGGGCAGGACTCGTTGAGCATCTGCATGGCCTCCGCGGTTGCCTTCTGCACAGCGAGGATCGCCTCCGCCTGTCCTTGCGCCCGCAGGATGGCGGACTGCTTTTCTGCGTCGGCGCGGAGAATGGCGGACTCTTTTTCGCCTTCCGCGACAAGAATCTGAGAACGCTTGGTGCCTTCTGCCTGCAGGATCGCCTGACGGCGGTCACGTTCGGCCTTCATCTGCTTTTCCATAGAATTCTGGATGTCCAGCGGCGGCAGGATGTTTTTCAGCTCCACGCGGGTGACCTTAATGCCCCACGGGTCGGTCGCTTCATCCAGAATAGAGCGCATCTTGGTGTTGATAATATCGCGGGAGGTTAGAGTCTGGTCCAACTCCAGATCGCCGATGATGTTACGTAGAGTGGTCGCGGTCAGAGTTTCCATCGCCGCCATGGGCTGTTCCACACCGGAGGTATAGAGCTTGGGATCGGTGATCTGGAAATAGACCACGGTATCAATCTGCATGGTAACATTGTCCTTTGTAATAACCGGCTGAGGCGGGTAATCCAGCACTTGTTCCTTCAGACTGACGCGGCGGGCAATGCGCTCAATGAAAGGAAGCTTGAAGTGAATACCAACCTCCCACACAGTGGAGAACGCGCCCAGACGCTCAATAACAAACGCACGGGACTGCTGCACGATGCAGATGTTTTTGATAATAATGATGAGTAGCAGAACGACGACTGCGCCGATGATAATGTACGGCATCATAATGATTTCCTCCTTAATCAAAAAAACTTACTTGGTTTCCGGCAGTAACTCAACACAGACCTTTGCACCCTCGATCTTGACGATGCGAACCACGGATTCTTTCTCGATGACGGCGTCGTCTGTGCTGCGGGCGGACCATTCCACGCCGGAAATCTTTACTGCACCTTTGCCGCGCAGGTTGTCAATGGTTTCCGTAACAATGGCGGTTTTACCCACATTGCTTGCCGCGTTTGTGCGGATTCTGCGGGGAGCAAAGAATTTTTTGGCGAGGGGACGCAGACACAACAACAACAAAATGGACACTGAGAAAAACAGAGTGATTTGCAGCCACAGTTTCCCACCGCACAGGGCAGCAATCAGCGCCGCCAGTGCACCGCCCACAAACCACAGCGAGGTCAGAGAAACGGTGGATGCCTCAAGCACAAGGAACACCACGATCAGTCCGAGCCAGATCCATTCCATTGGCGCCACAGGGAACACCTCCTTTTTGAAGAGCGCATGCGCTTCTTATGGTCACAGTATATCATACAAGGCAGGGAAAATACAGTAGCAATTTTACGATTTTTTTTCGCAAAGCGTCGCAGTTTTTCTACGCTTGCTTTTTTATGGGGGATTTCATATAATAGACAAAACGGGAAGGGGTGGAAAGTGTGAAGGAGAATTGTTACCGTCGGGCACGAAAGCTGGCGGCGGCGAAGAATCCCCTGCTGAACAACTGTGAAACGGCACAGGATATCGTGCGGATTGAGCGTACGCGGCTGATTGCCATTGAAAACGGACAGAAAACACCTTATCCCGATGAGGTGGCGCGGATGGCAGAGGTCTACCATGCGCCGGAGCTTTGCAATCAATACTGCACAGGTCAGTGCAGTATCGGCTGCAAATCCGAAACGCTGCTCTATGACGACCTGAATCAGATTTCCGCACACTTGATGGCGGCGCTGCATTTTTTGGAGGGGGCGAACGGCAGCATCTATGAGGT
>CAMGMW010000163.1 GCA_946059285.1 uncultured Clostridia bacterium | reverse complement strand
CAGCGTGTGGGTTTTACCGTCATACATACCGAATCGCAGGCGCAGTACGTCCGCTTCCCGCTCGGTCAGAGTGTTCAGGATATCGCCCAGCGCCTCTGCCAGCAGGGTGTTGCTGGTAGCATCCGCCGGACCGGGTGTGTTATCATCCTCCACAAAGGAGCCGATGGTGGTATCCTCTTCGTCACCGACGGGCGTATCCAGAGAGAGTGTGTCTGCCGCGGTGCGGTTTGCTTCGATGATCTTTTCGATCGGAAGGTTCAACTCGTCTGCGATCTCTTCCAGCGTCGGTTCACGACCCAACTCCTGCACCAACTTGCGGTTGCAGCGGGTTGCCTTGTTGATGACCTCTACCATATGCACCGGGACACGGATCGTCCTTGCCTGATCGGCAATGGCGCGGGTGATCGCCTGCCGGATCCACCAGGTCGCATATGTAGAGAATTTGTTTCCCTTTGTATAGTCGAACTTATCAACTGCGCGGATCAGACCGGTGTTGCCCTCCTGAATCAGATCCAGAATATGCAGCCCGCGTCCGGAATACTTTTTCGCGATGGAGACAACCAGCCGCAGATTTGCTTCTGTCAGCTTGTTTTTCGCCTCCTGATCGCCGTCTGCGACGCGGCGGGCCAGATCCTGCTCCTCGTCGGCTGAGAGCAGAGGAACTTGTCCGATTTCTTTCAAATACATACGGACAGGATCATCCAGATTGAATTCGGCAGCCAGCTCCACGGGATCGACGAGAGGCTCCTCTGCCTCAAGATCAGCGGGCGGAAGTTCCATATCGTCTAATAGGTCATCTAATGGTTCGACTTCCGGCTCGGCGCTGAGAATTTGAATACCCATGGATTCCAGCGTGTCATAAACCTGTTCAATTTTATCAACGGAGAGATCGAGTTTTTCCAGTGTCGCCAGCAGCTCGGTGGAGGACAAAACGCCGTCCGAGCGTCCCTTGCTGATCAGGGCGCTCAGGGAGAGCATCAATTCTTCGCTGGGCTTGCTGCCTTTCTTTGAGCTGGCCATAAAGCACTTCCTTGTAGCTTGCTAGGATACATCTAAAGCGTATCCAATTCATTATATCGTGATGTTTTGAATAAAGCAATAGTTTTTTGTTGAAAAAAGAGGAATTTTCATCTTTTTATGAAAAAATAATGGTGGAATAGCCAAGAAAACGGCGTTGCTTGGCTATTCCACAGGATACCCGTTGTATTGTGATATCATACATGGAAAGATATTGCAGCTCAAACAGACAGCATTGCTTCCAAACGCAAACGAATCTCCCGGATAAACGCTTCGGAGGTCAGTACGACAGGAGTGCCTTTTTCCCAAAGCAGAGAGAGGTCCTTTGTCATATGACCGGATTCAATGACTTCGATGCAGGCACGCTCCAGCTTAGCGGAAAAATCGGTCAGTGCGGCGTTGCCGTCCAACTCGCCGCGTTTTGCCAACGCGCCGGACCACGCAAAGATGGTCGCCATTGGATTGGTAGAGGGACGTTCTCCCTGCAAATAGCGGTAGTAATGACGTGTCACGGTGCCGTGTGCAGCTTCGTATTCGTAGTTGCCGTCGGGAGAGACCAGAACGGAGGTCATCATAGCAAGGCTGCCGAACGCGGTGGAGATCATGTCACTCATCACATCGCCGTCATAGTTTTTGCATGCCCAGATAAAGCCACCCTCACTGCGGATCACACGAGCGACGGCATCGTCGATCAGTGTGTAGAAATAGGTGATTCCCGCTTCGGCAAAGGCGCCCTTGTATTCCGACTCGAAAATTTCCGCAAAAATTCGTTTAAAGGTGCCGTCATAGATTTTTGCAATCGTATCCTTCGCGGAGAACCACAGATCCTGTTTGGTCGCCAGCGCATAGTTGAAGCAGGAGCGGGCAAAAGAAGCAATCGAGCTGTCTTTGTTATATTGCCCGGTCAGGACGCCGTCACATTCAAAGTCATAAATCGTGCGGCGTGTTTCTTCTCCGCCGGGAGCGGTAAAGACCAGCTCTGCTTTTCCCTGGGGGACGCGAAGCTCAGTCGCCTTGTAGACATCTCCGTAGGCATGGCGGGCAATGGTGATCGGCTTGCGCCAGTTTTTGACCACCGGATGGATACCGTCCACCAGAATTGGCGCACGGAACACGGTGCCGTCCAGAATGGCCCGGATGGTTCCGTTCGGACTTTTCCACATCTCATGCAGGTGATATTCGGACATCCGCTGCGCGTTCGGGGTGATCGTGGCGCATTTGACGCCGACGCCATACTTTTTGATTGCCTCGGCGGCATCAACCGTGATCTGATCGGCGGTGCGGTCACGCTCCGTCAGACCGAGATCATAGTATTCGGTTTTCAGATCGATATAGGGCAGCAGCAGTTCCTCTTTTATTTGCTTCCAGAGGACGCGGGTCATTTCGTCGCCGTCCATTTCCACCAGTGGTGTGGTCATTTGAATTTTATTCATGGGACGCCTCCTTTTTTGCAGGGCAAATCAGCTCACAGCGGTGAATGGGTGTGCCGAGCCCATAAAATTTTTCCTCATAGCCGGTCATAATACCAACGGGACCGTTGGCATGCAGATCGTGGGTAAGATTGCGGATCTCCAGACCGCAAGCCTCGAACTCGCCCAAAGACCATTCGAACAGATCGGCATTGTCGGTTTTAAAATGAATTTCGCCGCCAGCCCGCAGGATTTTCTTATACTTTTCCAAAAAGGTCCGGAAGGTCAGCCGCCGCTTCGCGTTTTTCTTGCGCGGCCACGGATCGCAGAAATTCAAATACAGACGATCGACCTCGCCATCGGCAAAGAATTCCTCCAGATTTGCAGCATCCACGGAAAGGAAAAACACGTTTTTCAGCCCCATGGCAATGGCTTTTTCCATTGCCAGCACCAATGCCTCCTGCACCTTTTCCACTGCAATCAGCAGCACCTCCGGTTCGGCAGCGGCTGTTTCTACCGTGAATTTTCCTTTGCCGCAGCCGACCTCCAACCGCAGTTCCTTTGCCTCCGGCATCAACGAACGCCAGTGACCGCGCAGCGTCTGCGCATCCCGCTGCCAAACGGAGCTGCATGCCTCCATCCGCGGCTGTAGGTTGTTGCGTTTTCTCATTCTCATTTCAGATGCCCTCATCATTGTAGATTTCGGATGAATTATAACAGAATTATTCATCTTCGTAAAGAGAATCAATTCTTTTTCTTGATTTTTTTTCGACCGGTGTGTATAATAGGGGACAGAAACTGCTCGGAGCTTGAGCAGCGCGGACGTCATATGCGTTCCTGCATAGTACCCGGCTTGAGCATGTGTTTTGAGCGTATTGACTGAGCAATTCAATGTGGCTTTTGTACCTTTCGTTCCTGATCTTTTCCAGAAGCAGGAGAAAATAGCATTGAGCCACAGCATTACTGCTTGCGAAACACTTTTGATTTCCAATTTCATATTCCCGGGCTTAGCGAAGTTTGGTATCGCGCCTGGTTTGGGACCAGGAGACCGTGGGTTCAAGTCCCGCAGCCCGGACCATCTCCGTACGCAATCATTGATACAATGGTTGTGTACGGAGATTTACTTTTATTACTGCAATATACCTTAATCTTGGTAATTTCATAACTTTTTTGCCATTCTCTAGCGATTAGGTCGCAAATGAGGATGGTTTTTTAATTTTATGCTACTTTCATACGCTAAGTTTATGGCCGGGGCATCCGCAAATCGTTATTATTATGGGTAATCGTTTATTTTTTGAGTAACCGTTGTTTTTAAGGGTAATCGTTAAACTTTGGGACTTCACCGAAATTTAGTTCCATAGGAACTAGCTACTTGGCTTATAGGTTTCTGTAATGGTTAAGCCATCCCGGGTATAATATTTTTGGAACGAGTTAGTAGTTCCGAAAGGAGGGATTTGCATGGATCTTCGTGCGATTGGTGCCAGGATCAAAGCTGCCCGTGAGAAAGCCGGAATGACCCAGGAAGACCTCGCTG
>CAMGMW010000162.1 GCA_946059285.1 uncultured Clostridia bacterium | reverse complement strand
CGCAAAGGAACGGGAGCTGCTGCCTCTGGGCGCGAAGATTATCACGCTGGAGCTGGCGGTGCGCTTCCTGACGGACTATCTTGACGGCGACCGTTACTTCAAGACGGCGTATCCGGAGCATAATCTCGTCCGCGCCCGTACGCAGATCAAACTGGTGGCAGACATGGAAAGCAAATGGGACGAGATGCAGCGGATCGTTGCGGAAGAGGCATCAAAATAGGAGGTACCCATGGAATATCTGGGCATTTCGTATCAGATCAAAAATCTCCCTGCACTGGATCACGACTTTATCCCCTTCGGTGTGTGGCTCTGCGCATACCGGGAGGGTGCGGACAAGCCGCTGTCCATTGCCATTGAACGCGACAAGGGAAAAATCTCCGTCCATCATACCCGGATCCACGGCACGCCGGACATGGCGGAGGCAGATTATCGGTATGTGGAGCGGTATGTGAAATTTCTGCTGTGGTCCATCGGCGGTTTCCGCATCTATCTTTGCGGCGACAGCGCATTGGCGCGGCGGCTGCAGAAGGCATATACCCTGCAGGGTGAACGGAAGTTCGATGTGCAGTTTATGCAGGATGTATACGAGGTTCCGTTTGAGGTCCTCGATTGCAGCCCTGAGGAGTTTCCGGAGCAGAACGAGGCGTCCGTCTCCATCGGCGGACACATGGAAGGCTGCCGCATCGGCTTTGACGCGGGCGGCTCGGACCGAAAGGTGTCAGCAGTGATTGACGGCAAAACGGTCTACTCCGAGGAGGTCGTCTGGCATCCCAAGACGGAATCCGATCCGCAGTACCATTTTGACGGAATTGTGGCGGCGTTCAAGACAGCCGCGTCAAAAATGCCCCGCGTGGATGGCATCGGCGTGTCCTCCGCGGGCGTGTTCATCGGCAACAGCCCGATGGTCTCGTCCCTGTTCATCAAGGTCCCGCGGGAAAAGAGGGAGCTGGTGAAAACGATCTATGACCGCGCCGCACGGGAGCTGGGAGATGTGCCGATCGTGGTTGCCAATGACGGTGACGTGACGGCGCTTGCCGGTGCCATGGGACTGGAATGCGGTTCCGTGATGGGTATGGCGATGGGTACCAGCGAGGCGGTCGGCTATGTGGATGCCGACGGCAATGTGCTTGGCTGGCTCAATGAACTTGCGTTTGCGCCGGTAGACCTGTTTGAAGGTGCGATGGAGGACGAATGGTCCACGGATATCGGCGTGGGCTGCAAGTACTTTTCGCAGGATGCGGTCATCAAGCTGGCACCGAAAGCGGGCATTGATCTGGATGACAGCCTGACTCCCGCCGAAAAGCTCAGCGCTGTGCAGGCACTGGTGCAAAAAGGGGACCGACGTGCCCGCCGGATCTTTGAAACCATCGGCGCATATCTGGCACATACCATGAAGCTGTATTGCCTCTTCTACGATGTGCATCATATGATCGTTCTGGGGAGAGTAATGTCCGGCGTCGGCGGGAGCGTGATTCTCGATACCTGTCTGAGGATCATGCGGGAGGAATACCCGGAGCTTGCCCAGAAGGTGCGTGTCATGCTGCCGGATGAAAAGACCCGCCGTGTCGGTCAGTCTGTGGCGGCGGCCAGCCTGCCGGAGACAAGAAAACCATGAATATCACAGCGCAGTGAATCCCACTGCGCTGTACATTTAGGAGGCTATGATGGACTTTAAGAACGCGATGATCTATACGGAGCGCTTTCGTTTTGAGTCGGGCGCATTTTCCGTTGAAAATGGGAAATTTTCCAATGTTCTGGGAGAGGAAAAACCGAATGCGGTTGATCTGCGGGGGACCTATGTGATTCCCGGACTGATCGACGTGCACAACCACGGCAATTCCGGCGCGGATTTTTCCGACGGCGAGGATGCGGGACTTTTGCGTATGGCGCGGTATTTGGCGAAACACGGGATCACCTCTTTCGCGCCGGCATCTATGACGCTGCCGTATGAGGTGCTGGCAAAGGCCTTTGCCACTGCCCGCCGTCTGGTGGATGCGCGCCCGGAGGGAGCGTCCGTTCTGCGTGGCATTCAGATGGAAGGTCCGTTTTTCTCCGAAAAGAAGAAGGGCGCGCAAAACGGCGCATATCTCCGCACGCCCGATTTTGAAGCGTTCCGCAGACTGAATGAGGACTGCGGCGGTCTGATCAGGATTGTGGATGTAGCGCCCGAGCTGCCGGAAGCGGAGTCGTTTATCCGCCGTGCAAGTCAGTGCTGCACCGTCTCGATCGCGCATACCGATGCGGATTATGATGCCGCACGGAGAGGCATTGAGGCAGGCGTAACGCATCTGACGCATCTGTATAATGCCATGCCCCCCATTCATCACCGCAAGCCCGGCGTAATCGCGGCGGCTGCGGAGGCGGAGAGCGTCAGTGCGGAGCTGATCTGCGACGGTCAGCACGTCCATCCCGCCTCGGTGCGGCTGGCGTTTCGCATGTTTGGTGCAGAC
The DNA here is from genome assembly GCA_946059285.1 of uncultured Clostridia bacterium. The sequence continues at coordinate 1,516 of CAMGMW010000162.1, read as the reverse complement.
CGCATGGTGCTCATTTCCGACGCGCTGCGCTGCTGCGGGATGCCGGACGGCGAATATGAGCTGGGCGGACAGCAGGTCTTTTTAAAGGACGGCATTGCCCGCCTCGCGGACGGCACCATTGCCGGTTCTGCCACCAACCTCTATGACTGCATGCTTCGAGCGATCTCCTTCGGCATTCCCCGGGAGGATGCGGTGCGGGCCGCCACCTATAATCCGGCACGGCAGCTGGGCTGCTTGGATACCGTCGGCTCTATCCGTGACGGCAAGCAGGCGGACTTTATTCTGTGTGACGCAGAGTTGAACTGCCGGAAGGTGTTTCTGGCCGGAAACGAAATCCTGTGATACAAAAAGCGGGGCATTCCTCCCCGCTTTTGTGCATTTTCGGCATATTGTCCATTGCCGCGTGACCCGTACGACAATATAATATCGGTATAGAATGGTGGAGTACCCACTGCCACAGAAAGAGAGAAACCAACAATGACATATCACGTTCTGTTTAACCCTTACGCGGGAAACAGCCGCGGTGAAGAAGAATCACATAAGCTGGACGAGCTGCTCAGAGATAAGACACTTCGATATTGGAACATGAGTGAGATCGGAGATTACCGGGCATTTTTTGCGGCGCTGCCCGCGGAGGACGCGGTGATCCTGTGCGGCGGTGACGGCACGCTTAACCGCTTCATTAACGATACGGACGGTCTGGAAATTGCCAACGATATTCAGTATTACGCTGTCGGAAGCGGGAACGATTTCCTGCATGATCTGGGCAAAGAGAAGGGAGAACCGCCCTTCTCCGTCAAAGAGTATCTGAAAGATCTGCCTGTCGTTACGGTGCAGGGAAAGACGTATCGCTTTCTGAACGGCATCGGCTACGGCATTGACGGCTACTGCTGTGAGGTTGGAGATAAGCTGCGGGCAACCTCCGACAAGCCGGTGAATTACACCTCTATTGCCATTAAGGGACTGTTGTTCCATTTCAAGCCCTCCAATGCGGTGGTGACCGTGGACGGCGAGCGGCATGAATACCGCAAGGTCTGGCTGGCGCCCAGTATGAATGGACGCTATTACGGCGGCGGCATGAAGATTGCGCCGGATCAGGATCGCCGGAATCCGGAACACAAGCTGTCGGTTTGCGTGCTGTTTGGCTCCGGCAAGCTGAAAACACTGATTGTATTCCCCTCGATTTTCAAGGGTGAGCATGTGAAGCACACGGAAATGTCTGAGGTGCTGACAGGGCATGAGATCAAGGTGGAATTTGACCGACCCTGTGCGTTGCAGATCGATGGCGAGACGATCCTTGGCGTTACGGAGTATTCCGTGTCTGCAAAGGTGCCGGCGACAGTATAAAATTCAAGGGGCGCGTTGCAAAACGCGCCCCTTGATATTGCTGAACAACCCTTGGGAAGAAAAGAGCCTGTGAAAGAAGAAAGCCGGGCTTGCCTTTCTTGTTCAATCCAAACGTTTTATACCAATTCTCTTTTAAAATAAGACATCCGGAAGATGGCTTATTTTAATA
>CAMGMW010000161.1 GCA_946059285.1 uncultured Clostridia bacterium | reverse complement strand
ACCTTTTATGAAGCAACGTGTTATAGCACTCGGTTTTTTTGACGGCGTCCACCTTGGGCACGGTGCTTTGCTGCGCCGCACACGGGAACTTGCGGACCGTTTCGGGCTGACGGCTGCCGCCCTGACCTTCGACGTCCATCCGGACACACTAGTATCGGGAACAGATGTCAGACTGATCAACACATTGGAAGAGCGGGTATGGCTGATAAAAAGCCTCTACGGCATCGATGAAGTATTGACGCTGCATTTCGATGAGCAGGTCATGCGTCAGCCTTGGGAACAGTTTATTTTGGACACGCTGTGTGGAACATACCAAGCGGCTTATGTAGTCTGCGGTCACGACTTCCGCTTTGGGGCGGGCGGCGAGGGTACACCCCAAAGGCTGACCGAAACTTGCCGGCGCTTGGGCATCGGCTGTGACTGCATCAGCCAGGTGCGGATGGATGGAAAAGCCATCTCCTCCACCATGATTCGACAACTTCTGGAGGCAGGTGCAACAGCACAGGCAGTCCGTTTGTTGGGGCATCCTCATATCATCTTCGGAACGGTGGTCGGCGGACAGCACATCGGACACACCATCGGTATTCCCACGGCAAACCTGGTCTTGCAGGAACGGGTGCTTATCCCCCGCTTTGGCGTCTACGCTGCAAAAGCATATGTTGCCGATATTGCGTATACCGCCGTAGTCAACATCGGCGTTCGTCCCACAGTCGGCGGGCAGACGATAACCGTAGAGCCGTGGCTTCTGGACTTTGAAGGCAATTTGTACGGCGCTGACATGCGGCTGGAGCTATATACCTTCCTGCGACCGGAGCAAAAGTTTGCATCGCTGGAGGCACTGAAAGCTGAAATCCTCCGCAATGCCCAGCAGACACGGGATTTTTTTACACGAGGTCGATCAAATCAATAAACAACGGAGCTGCTGCAAGACGCCAAAAGCGACATTGCAGCAGCTCCGTTGTTATACTTGGCAAAGCAGTTATCATACGATTTTCAAATGGAATGCTTTCATTTGAAAAGCGCATGGGACGTATTTTGCGTCAATGGTGCAAAATACGTCCCATGCGAACTTAAATGCAATTAGCCTTTTTCGCTGTTCTCAGGCTTTCCCTTGCGGCGGCGACGGTAACGGCGGTGTGTGTTTGAACCGGTCTTTTTTTGTGTCTCCGCCGCTTCCTTCGGTGCTGTCGGCTCTGCCAGCTTCTCCACCTTCTGCTTGTGGTTTTTTCCGCCACGTCTGCGGCGACGCTTGCCCTCCTCCGGCTGCATTTCCGCAGCAGGAGTCTCCTCTTTTTCCGGCGCAGCCTCACCGCGCAGCAGTACCGGCTCAAGATAGGTGCTGAAGCTGGGTTCTTCCTGCTTGACGCGGCGTTTTGCACCGCCGGAAATCGGCGCCAGTTCCTCCGGGATCGGCGCATCATTCTTCTTTGCCTTACCGTTTCGCAGAACACAAATATCGCAATTCTTGTGACACACCACGGTATCCGGCTGCTGCTCCAAACGCACATGAACACTCTGGCGCAGCAAATTAACATCGGTCACCGTACCGCGACCGTCCGGTGTATCTACAAAGGACTCCACCTTCGGGCTGGATTTGAGCAAGTCCTCGTACGCCTCCTGCTCATAATTCAGGCAGCACATCAGGCGTCCGCAGGTACCGGAAATCTTCGCCGGATTCAGACTGAGATTCTGTGTTTTTGCCATTTTGATGGAAACCGGCTGAAAATCATCCAGAAACTCACGGCAGCAGAAGGGTCTTCCGCAAATGCCGAGGCCGCCCACCATTTTCGCCTTATCCCTCACGCCGATCTGTCGCAGCTCGATTCTTGTCCGCAGAACAGACGCCAGGTTCCGCACCAATTCCCGGAAGTCCACCCTTCCATCCGCCGTAAAAAAGAACAGAATCTTACTGCCATCAAAGGCATATTCCGCAGAAACCAGCTGCATTTCCAGCCCCAGCTCCGCAATCTTTTCCAGGCAGATATCAAATGCGCGCTTTTCGCGCTCACGGTTCTCCGCGTCCGTCTTCTTGTCCTGTGCGGTTGCAATGCGGATCACCGGACGCAGCGGCGCCACAATCTCCTGCGGACGGATTTCATGGTTCCCTCTTTCGCAATGCCCGAATTCCAGCCCCCGTGCCGTCTCAATGATGACATCATCTCCAGTATGAACTGTCAACTTCTGAGGGTCAAAATAATAAACCTTCGCATTTGTGCGGAACCGGATATCGCAGACCGTTACCTCGGCTTTCTTTTCTTCCTTCGGCTGCATATCCGACTGTTTTACTTCCATATACTCCATAGTAACTCCTTTATCGCAGCAAAACCGTCAGCGCACCGCAGATATGTGCGCCTCCGACATTTGCATCTATCATTTGAATTGCCTGATCTAACGCATCAATTCCCGCTAAAAGTGAAGCAGCAGAACGGGATGAAGCAATTCTCGCTGACTCCGGGCGGGAAGGCGACGCCCCTCTGCGGGAGGTCAGTGCGTCCGCCAAAAGCTCGCGCCACTGCACCAAAATCGCACGCAGTTGATCCCGCTTCAGACGCTCCATCGGGACCAGCACCCGCAGAAGTCCGCCGTTGCTCTGCTCACAATACGCCTGAATAAACGCCACCGATTGCGGCAACAATGACACTTGCTGCTGCATCACACGGATTGCCTTGCCGAGATACCCCTCTGAGCAAGCCGCCGCTGCTTGCAGGGTCGGCTCCGATGCGTCGGGAAAGCGCTCCCTCAGGGCAGCCAGTAAAACAGCATCCCGCAGCGGGGAAAGCTGCAACTCCACGCAGCGGCTTCGAACCGTCGGCAGCAGTTGTCCGGTCGTCTCTGTTAGGAGAAGAAATACTCCGTATTCCGGCGGCTCCTCCATACATTTCAGCAGTGCGTTTTGTCCCTGCGCATTCAAATCCTGCGCACGGGGAAACAGATAGATTTTCTTTCTCCCTTCATTGGGACGGATGAAAAGCGTGCTACGCGCATCCCGCACGATGCCAACCGGAACCGTCTTTTTCTCCGGATCATCCACAACGATGATGTCAGGATGGATGCCGCCAAGCACCTTTCGGCATTGGGCGCACCGCAGGCAGGGTTTTTCCTCCGCTGTGCACTGCATCGCGGCGCACAAAAGCTTTGCCAACGTCCGCTTGCCCGAGCCCTCCGGTCCGGCAAGAAGGAAGCTGTGAGTCAGCTTCTGCTGCTTGATCGCAGCGGACAGCCGCTGTTTCAGCGATTCGTTGCCAAGAAATGCGCCAAACTCCATGCTCTGCCCTCCTGTCACGCCTTTCTGACCTTAGGCATCGGAGCAGCGTGTGCGTCTGATTCTCCGACGCCTATATTATACCGCCTGTTCTTCATTTTTTCTACCATTATTTCAGAAAAACCGAAAAAATCCGTAAGTAATTATATCATATACCGCCATTATGATCCTGTAATCATAAGGAGCGGCGAGAAATCCCGCCGCTCCTTTGATCAGCTTTCCATCTGTTTTCCGAGAAAACCCGCCACTGTCTGTGCCAGCTTTTGTTCCGACTCTGTCGGCGCCATGTCGTTTTCATTCATCAGCAGCATGACGCACCCCATCAAATCTCCTTCTGCGATAATCGGGGCAGCAACACCCAAATGATATCGCTCTACCGATTCCGCCGCACGCAAACGGGTATCGCCAGTGCGATAACGGTAGCTTTTCCTCTGCTCCATGAGTTGTTCCAGTTCCGAAGAGTTGCGTTTATCAAGCAGCTCGCGCTTTGGCGCACCTGCTACTGCGATGATCGCATCACGGTCCGAAACAGCCGCGATATGCCCCGTGTTTTTCCCGATCGACTCACAAATCTGCACCGCAAAATCCTGCAAATCTCCCATCGGCGAATACTTCTTAAAAATCACTTCCCCATCTTTCTCTGTGAAAATCTCCAGCGGGTCGCCTTCACGGATCCGCATGGTTCGGCGGATCTCCTTTGGGATGACAATTCTCCCCAAATCGTCGATTCTTCTTA
>CAMGMW010000160.1 GCA_946059285.1 uncultured Clostridia bacterium | reverse complement strand
GATTCGGCTTTTTTGCAAAGGATCTCAAAGCTCGTATAGGATAATCCGAAGCCAAAAGGATAATTGACTTTTTCCGCCGCCCCCGGTATCGTTTCAAAATACCGATAACCTACAAAAATATCATCGGAGTAGCAAACGTAATTTTCGGATTCATTGAAATTCGCAGACGACGGATAATCATCAAAGGAAGCCGCAAACGTATCTGTCAGCTTACCGCTGGGACAGACATCACCGCAAAGGATATCCGCCTCTGCCAACGCGCCCTCCATTCCGCCCTGCCAGCCAAGCAGTACCGACTGAATCCGAGGATTATTCGCAAACCACGAAGTATCCACCACGCCGCCCACATTGAGGACCACAACAACCTTGCGGAAGGAGGAACAGACCATTCTTACCAGATTCTGTTCTTCCAAAGACAGGTAAAAATCGCCGTCATCCGCTTCGCCCTTGCGATCCCATTCTTCCAAAGAGAACCGGCAAATACTGATGATCGCGATTTCGGCATTTGCCGCAGCTTCGTCAAGCAATTTCTCCGGCAATGCAGGCTCGACCGTGTAACCCGGTTTTCTCCCATCTATACGCTGCTGTTCCACATTTTCCCGATAGAAGCTGTGAAGCGGCTGAAAACTGGTCAGTTTTCCTTCTGCCTGTTTCAGCTCCATTGCATCGCACAGATTTCTGACATATCGCACCGTCACGTCGCCGCTTCCGCCGCCACCTTTGACATAGTCCACACTGGCCTTGCCGAACAGCGCGACACGGCTACCCTTTTGGAACGGGAGCAGGCCGTTTTCATTTTTCAGCAGCACCATTCCCTCAGCTGCCGCCTGTCTGGACAATGCAATATGCTCCTTGCATCCGGTAAGGAGTCTGCCGTCTTCGCCAAGAGGCAACAACGGCAGGTAATGATATCTTTGCCACTTATTCATAATTATCCTTTCATTAACGTATTTCCGACGCACAGGCATCACCGATTGCTGTACGCCAGAAATTTCAGTTGCTTTTTTCCCTCTCTGTTGCCTGACAGCAACACTGTTTTTCCCCACCACAAAAAGGAATGCATATTTATATACTATCATCTTCACTCTCTTTCTTCTACCCCATTTCTTTCATCATTTTTCCTTTTTATAACATTTCCTCTGTACGACTGAGCCGAAAAGCGGGTTCTTCGGCTGTCCCTGGCATATAAAAACGCGCCCGTCCCCCATTTTAGGAGCGAGCACGTTGTTTTTTACTTCTGGGTGTTTGCAGCCTCTTTCCCGCCGGGAAACAGATGGCGCCACGGTCGCGCCGTAATCAGGCACAGAGCCATGCCCAGAACGGCAACTACGAGCCATAACAGGATCGTGAACGACCATCCCAGCCGCTTGGAAAACAGCGCGATCCCATAGGTAGAGAGGCTGCTGCCGATATAGGTGCAGGCGTTAAATACACCTGAAACGGTTGAGACATCCCCGTAGCGCTCAAAGGCGGGCAGCGTCATAGCGGTCAGCATGGAGCACACGCCCTGCATTGTCCCAGTCAGCAAAGCGGAGGAAACGACGGAGAGCACGGTGTTCTCTCCTGAAAACAGGGCGAGCACAGCAGCAGCGACAGCACCGACGGCAAACAGTGCAGCGGAACAACTGACCGGGCTGGTCAGCTTCTTCCGGTACAGGAGTGAGGCCATCTGTGTACATACGATCGTAAACAGCGGCAGAACAGCCCCGCTCAGAATGGAGGCTGCAGTGCCCAGATGATAGGTATCGGCAATATATGTGGGCATCCAGGTTGTCACGCCGTCCCTCAGCATTCCCTGAAGCGCAATGGCAACCATGACCGCCAGCACGGGTGGCATGAGCAGCACGCTCTTCGTACCCTTGATGGGCGGCTGGAGCGTTGGCTCTTCCTGCTTTGTCAGCTTATCGACATCTATGCAGTATTTCTGCCAGAATAATGCCATCACAGCACCACACAGCGCCGAAAACCAGAACACAGATTTCCAGCCTATCCAGAGGATTAACAGGGGCGCAATAAAATAAATGAGAACGGTTCCATAGGCGCTGCCAAAGGTGACGCGAACCGCTGCTTTTTTATATTCCTCTGTCGAAAAGGCCGCCACCGACAGTCGGGTGATTGGCGGCCACATAAAGGCCTGTGCGAAACCGTTGAGACACCAGGCAGCGAGCATGAACTGCGGCGAGGGGCAGAGGGGCATCAGCAGATTCATCAGCGCGGTAACTACCAGTCCCCCAAGCACAAGCTTTTTGGGTGAAAATCGGTCGGCGATATACCCGCTGATGATCTGCCCGACACCGTATGTGATAAAGCTGCCGGTGACAACTGCGGAAAGGAGTGCGCGCGGCCATCCAGTGGAGGCCTCGATCTCCGAAAGCACGGCAGCATAATTGATTCGGGTTATATAGCTCACCATGTAGGTTATCGTAAACAGCGCGGTAAGCCTGCCCGTTTTATTTTTGTGGTCGTTCATGTATCTCCATTCAAGTTTTGCCGGTCACTACGTAGCTCAGCTCCAGAAAACATAGTTTCCTGCGGGCAGATGGTGCATTTTGCCGCCGATGGTAACGTCGCCATCTGTTGGTAAAGTGATGTCATAGCGAATTTTTCCTTCAACATGCGCCCAGCGGGAGCTTACGCGGCCGTTTACCGTATCGATCGACACGGAAAGCCAGTCGAGTCGGTCTGTGGGGGTCGGTTCGACCGTGACGTGGGCAAAACCCGGTGCGGCGGGACGGATACCGGCCGCCTTTTCATAGACCCAGTCAATGACCGAGCCATAGGCATAGTGGTTGAAGGAATTCATGTCCCGGCTCCAAAAGTCTCCGCTTTCCGTGATACCGTCCAAGTGCTCCCAAACGGTAGTTGCACCCTTTGTCACGGGATACAGCCACGAAGGGAATTCCCGCCGCAGCAGCAGAGCATATGCCTCGTCGGCATAGCCGTTGTCTGATAGCGCGTGCAGTAGATAAGGTGTGCCGACAAAGCCGGTCTCCATGCGTCCGGCGCTGTGGAGCAGCTTGACAAGTTCCTTCGCCGTCTTTTTCGGGTCGGCTGCAAGGCCGAAATGCAGCGCCAGCACATGTTCGGTCTGGGTCTGATAGTCGGGATAGGTCTTTTGAAACGCCTCGACGATCCGCCGGTGCAACGCCTCATATTCCGAAACGTCCTCTCCCAGTATTTTCCCCGTTTCCAGCAGTAGCTCCACAGAATGGGCGTAAAATGCTGAGGCGATCACATCCTCCCGCGAGGAGCCGCGGTAGCTGCCTGCGGGTGCGTCCAGTGCCAGCCAGTCGCCGTAGTGCCAGCAGCCTGTCCAGAGGTCGGGCGTTTTTGTACTGCGTGTGATATAGGCAACCCAGTCTTTCATGGAGGCGAACTGATCCCGGAGAATTTCGCGGTCGCCGTAGGTCATGTACATCTGCCAGGGGATGATCGTAGCCGCATCGCCCCAAGCGGCGCAGCCCCAGCGCTTTTTGAAAATATCCGGCACAATAAAGGGAACTGCACCAGAAGCGTCAGTCTGCTCAGCATAGACATCGTGCATCCACTTTTTGAAAAAGCGCAGCACGTCGAAATTATAGCTCGCCGCCTTGCAAAAGATCTGCGCATCACCCGTCCAACCAAGTCGTTCGTTGCGCTGGGGGCAGTCGGTCGGCAGATCCAGAAAATTCCCGCGCTGGCTCCAGAACACATTGGAGAAAAAGCGATTCAATGTTGCATCTGAGGAGCAAAGCTGCCCGGTCTGCCGCAGCTTAGAATACACCGCAATGGCGCAGAACTGCTCCGGTCTGACTTTGGACAGCTCCTCCGGCCACTGCGCCAGCTTGATCTGACGGAAACCATAAAAGGTCAGGTGGGGATGAAAGACGTTCTTGCCCTCCTTGCAGGTATAGCAGATCTCGGCCTTCGCGGTGCGGTAGTTCTCGTTGTAAAAATTCCCGTGCTTGTCCAGCACCTCGGAGTGGAGGATACGTACCCGGTCGCCCTGATGGGCATTGACGGAGA
>CAMGMW010000159.1 GCA_946059285.1 uncultured Clostridia bacterium | reverse complement strand
GGACGGTGTCTTTGAGATATGCTTCTGTGCGCTGCTCGGGGGAGATGACCTTTTCCCAATCCCACTGATCCACATAGACAGAATGAAGGTTGTCAACAACCTCATCCCGCCGAATGGCGTTCATATCCGTCACCAGCCCGCTGCCGACCGGGAAACCGTACCGCGCCAGCGCGTAGCGCTTCCATTTGGCGAGGGAGTGCACGACCTGCGACTCCGCACCGACGTCCGGGACGTCAAAGGAAACAGGGCGTTCATATCCGTTTAGATTATCATTCAGTCCGGAAGCCTCTTCAACAAATAATGGAGCGGATACGCGCATCAGATTCAGAGCATGGCACAAATTTTTCTGGAAGTTATGTTTGATGAATTCAATGGCGCACTGCGTTTCATAAACAGACAGCGCATTCTTGTAGCCGGATGGGATAATGCATTTTCCCATATTGACGTCCCCCTTCATTTTGAATTTCCTAATATTATACTCGCTTTTGCATTCATTTACAATAGGGAAAATCCAATTGTGGGAATTTTTGCAAAAAAGGTTCCGCGCTCATTTCGAACGCGGAACCTTTGACCGAATCAGTTAATAAAGATAGCTGTATTTGTCTCTGACAGTGCGAATCAGAAGTGCAATCTCTTCCGGCAGCTCGTTGGACCCATCCAGCACATAGTCTGCTGTCGTGAACAGACGGACACGAACCTTGCCGTCCGGCAGGAAACAGAAACCGAAGTTTGTTGAATCCTTCATATCCTGCGGGGTCTGGAAGATGGTGAATTTGTCCTTGCAGGGCTGAGAGCCGTACGGGCAGAAGGCGGTGCAGTTGCCGCACTCATTACACATCTTATCAACATGGAGGATCTGGGTCCGACCGTCAGGCAGGCAGATCACAACATTTGCGCGGTTCGGGCAGACGTCGGCGCAGTTCTGGCAGACCGTGTTGCAGTCAAGGCAGCGGTCGCCTTCACATTTTACGTCTTTCGCCATGGCAAGGATGCCCTTCTTGGCAACGGCTTCCGCCTCTGTGGGATACGCTTCAGCGGGAATCTCATACTCGTGTTTTTTCCCGATGACGATTTCGGCAAACTTCGCAGCGTCTGCAATACCCTCCACAACGGTAGCAGGTCCGCGAGTTGCATCACCGGCTGCGTAGACATTTTCCAGATTGGTCTTGAAGGACGGACGACCTTTGGCGGTCAGCGCGATCCCGTTTGCGGCAAAGAGTGCGTCATCAACCTGCTCGCCGACAGCAGAGATGACCAGATCGCAGGGGATTTCCACCGTTTCACCGGTTGGAACGGGGCTTCTTCTTCCGGAGGCATCCGGCTCGCCCAGTTTCATCTGATTACAGATCAGCTTGCCGTCCTTTTGCTCCACGGGAGCGACAAGTTCCAGAAATTCCACGCCGTCTGCAATTGCCAGCTCCAGCTCCTCGGCATCTGCAGGCATGTATTTTCTGGTACGGCGATAGACCAAAGTGGAAGATTTTGCACCTGCGCGCTTGGCGACACGGGCGGCATCCATTGCAGTATTACCGCCGCCGATGACTGCGACATGACCCAATTCGCCGCATTTGCCGGATTTCATTTCCTCCAGCCAACCGATAACGCCGCGGACGTTGCCGCTGATGTCCAGTCTGCCGGGCTTCCACGCACCGACAGCGTAGAGAATATGAGTGTAGCCCATCTTTTTCAGTTCATCCACACAGGGAGCTTCGGTGTTGAGCTTGACCTCCGCGCCGTATGCCAGCATCAGGTTGATGTCCTTATCAATGGCCTCATGGCTGATACGGAACTCGGGAATCACATGCCGAACGATTCCGCCCAAAGCGCCGGTGCGTTCAAAGATCGTGCAGGGAACGCCGGCTCTTCCGAGGAAGTATGCCGCCGCAATACCGGTGGGTCCGCCGCCAATGATGGCTGCCTTTTTACCCTCAACGCGGTCGGGTTTCTGAATCGAAGCCATCAAAGCGTCATAGCCCTTTTCTGCGGCGATCAGCTTTGTAGCGCGAATCTGAACCGATTCATCATAGAAGTTCCGGCTGCATCTGCCCATGCAGCGATGTGCACAGATGGTGCCTGTGATGAAGGGAAGAGCGTTCTTTTCGGTAATGAGTTTCAGCGCCTCATCGTAAAGCCCTTTCTTGCACAGCTCAATGTATTCGGGAATGTCCTGTGCGATGGGACAGCCGCCCTTACACGGGGCGATATAACAATCCATCCATGGGACACGTTCCTCAGTTTTGCGGGAGGGAAGCGGCTTGATCGGCTTGACATGGTGATAATCCGTGCGGCAGTCAGCGGACATTTTGGCAATCGCGTCGGTATCGGTTCCGGCAAATGCCTTAAACTCCATATTCTCGACCTTTTTCGCCATCTGCACCAGACGGTTATATCCGCCGGGCTTCAAAATGGTGGTTGCCACGGTGATCGGCCAGATGCCGGCGGCAAACAGCTTGTCGCAGTTGAAGTATTCTGCACCGCCTGCAAAGGAAATCTTCATTTTTCCCTCAAACTGTGCGGAAATCCGACGGCACATCTCAATGGTCAGCGGGAACAGAGCGCGACCGGACATGTACATTTCGTCGTTGGGCAGTTCACCGCGGGTAGTGTCCACGGGGAAAGTGTTTGACAGCTTCAGACCGAATTCCAGACCGTTTTTGTCTGCCAGAGCCTGCAGACGTTCAAACATCGGGACGGCATCTTTCCACTGCAGATCCTCATTGAAGTGGTGCTCATCAAAGACAATGTAATCATAACCCATCGAATCAAGAATGCCGCGCGCGTCTTTGTAGCCAAGAATGGTGGGATTGCACTTGACAAAAGTGTTGACTTTCTTTTCGGTGATCAGATAGGAAGCAATCCGCTCGATCTCATCGGGCGGACAGCCGTGGAGGGTGGACAGGGTAATGGAGTGAGAGACACGGGGGGAGATTCCCGCGATAAACTCTGCTTCCTCCGGGAACATCTCGGTGAGAACTTCTTTGCACTCGGCAAAAACGGGTGTGCGGGTGGCATCTTTCATGGACTCAATGTAGTTGTCTACCTTTTCGCCCTTGATACCTTCCAGATCGTAACCGACGGACATGTTGAACACGAAGCCGTCGGGATCGCCGTAGCCCCAGACCTTTGCCATGACCTTCAGAGCACACCATGCCTTGATGTACTCATCCAGCGCCTGACGGACCTCCAGCTCGGTCGACCACTCCTGATTGTAACCCTCGTCATCTGCCAAAATGCACGGACGCGGTACACAGCGAGCCAGATCCTCACCGTCCATTTTCTGTACGGTCTTGACCTCAAAGAAGCGTGCGCCGGCGACATAGGATGCAATGATATTCTGCGCAAGCTGACTGTTGGGTCCTGCCGCGGGACCGAAGGGAGTTTCAATCTTCTCGCCGAAAATCGGCAGGGTCTTGGTGGGATCGGCGTGATAGGATTGATGGATACCGAAAACCTCACCGCAGTTGTTCCGCTCCGTGACGACCCAACGCATCAGATCGCGGAAGGGAATGGGATACATTCTTTCAGACATGGAAATTCCTCCTTAATAGGTTTCGTTGTTCAGTGCGCCCCAGAGCTTCTTGGCTTCCTCCAAAATGTGGGCGTTAACGGCTTCCTCGTCAATGCCAACCAGCTCGCGGTCTTTCATCAGAAGCTTGCCGTTGGCAATGGTGGTCTGACACTGGCGACCGGTCATACCGAAGATCATGTGCCCGTCGATGTTCGCGTCGGAGAACGGGGTGTAGGGCTTGTAGTCCATGACGATGACATCCGCAGCCGCGCCCGCTTCCAAAACACCCAGCTTTGCGTCAAAGTAGCGCTCGCCGATCTTGGCGTTGTTCTTGAAGAGCATATCCGTGACCTCACACCAGCCGACATTCGGCAGGCAGGCGTTCTGACGCTGTGCGCACAGGGCGACCTTGAGGGACTCTAACATATCGTTCGTGTAAGCGTCCGTGCCCATGCCGAGGAGGATGCCCGCCTTGTAAAGCGGCAGGACGGGGCAGGTGCCGACGGCGTTGCCCATGTTGGATT
>CAMGMW010000158.1 GCA_946059285.1 uncultured Clostridia bacterium | reverse complement strand
CAGGCCGATGCCCAGTGCCTCAGCAGCTTCAGCAGCGGTCTTGACACCCTTCTTGATTGCGATTGCAGCGCCTACGGTGTATGCCCAGCATGCATTCTCGAATGCAATCGGCTGTACAGAGCGAACGGTAGCTGCCGGATCAATGCCCTTTTCCTTGCAGATTTCAGCACACTCTTCTACGCTGGAGATGCCGTACTCAGCGAGGACGCCATTGATTTTATCAATTCTTCTTTCGTAACTTTCAAATAAAGCCATGATCTACTGTCCTCCCTTACTCTGCACGCGGATCGATGAACTTGACACCCTCAGCGAAGCGGCCATAGGTGCTGGTGTTCTTCTTCATTGCTTCTGCCGGCTCAGTACCCTTGCGGATTGCTTCCATCATCTTTCCAAGATGGACGAACTCATAGCCGATTACGAGATTGTCCTTATCCAGTGCAAGGCGGGTGACATAGCCCTCTGCCATTTCCAGATAACGGGTGCCCTTTGCCTTGGTGCCGTACATGGTACCAACCTGGCTTCTCAGGCCCTTGCCAAGGTCTTCCAGACCAGCGCCGATCGGCAGGCCGTTCTCGGAGAATGCAGTCTGGGTACGGCCGTAGACGATCTGAAGAAACAACTCACGCATTGCAACGTTGATTGCATCACATACGAGGTCGGTGTTCAGTGCTTCCAGCAGCGTCTTACCCGGCAGGATCTCCGAAGCCATTGCTGCGGAATGGGTCATACCGGAGCAGCCGATGGTCTCAACGAGTGCCTCCTAGATGATGCCGTTCTTGACATTCAGGGTCAGCTTACATGCGCCCTGTTCCGGTGCACACCAGCCGACGCCATGGGTCAGGCCGCTGATATCCTTGATTTCCATTGCCTGAGTCCATTTTCCCTCCTGCGGGATCGGAGCCGGGCCATGGTATGCGCCCTTAGCTACCGGACACATGTTTTCCACTTCTACGGAATAAAGCATAGTTTTTTTCCTTTCCTGAAACAGATTCTCCCCTTCCACACACCGGAAGGAAAGGCTTCATGCTGAAAATGGGGCTTTCGTCGCAAAAAAAGCTGATAACCCGCATATGCCCTGCCAAAGTCATCAGCACAAAACGGAGAAACCGTATTTGCAGATGCAACAAAAAGTCACGTTTCGCTTTGGCAATATCTTACCATGCCGCAAAAATTTTGTCAACCTGCGCGCATCTGTCATCATGTACTTTTGGAACAGGTTGAGCCGACTTTTTTACGATTTTTGACGGTTTTCCGTCACTAAATTAACCAAAACAGCAACGTATTAAAACCACAATTTAACCATTTGATCCCTTTGGATACAAAAAAAGAAGCGGATTACCCGCTTCTTTTCCCGTTATTCAAAATTTTTGTAAGCTGTTATGCATAATTCCACTTATCCGTCATGACGGCATCGACCAGCGTTTCCCGTGCAAAAACATGGGTCAGCAATCCGGTTCGCAGTGCGCCTGCGAGTGCTCGCGGGCTGACGTCTGCCGCACACAGGCCGATGACCTGCCGGCACTTCGCCAGCTTCTCCAGCGGGATATGTACCAGATAATCCGATTCCGGACGGATAAACCGGCCATTGATGTCATACGAATACGCTACCATATGACCAACCGTGCGGTTGTCCTGCACCAGCGGACAATCCACATCGACCGCCGCAGTTGTCTCATGGATGCCGACAACTGCCATATCCAACTGATCCCACTGTTCAGAGATTGCGCGGTAATGGCTGGTTTCAGACAGCAGATTCCGCTCATTCATGTCAGCCGGGAAGGCCGGAGTGTACAGGAATTTCGGCTGTGCACACAGTCCCTCTGCAATGATGCGGACGTTTTCATCTGTGTGAAACCGGCGCGATGAGACGCTGCTGTTTCCGACCAGTGGACACACCGTCTGAACCGAGCTCTGCCGGGGCGGAACGCGCTCCAGCAACGAAGTCAGCGCGCCGATGATGGTGCCCCAGCCAATGCCCAGTGCCTTCGGCTGCTCCGCTTCAATATACTCCAGCAGCTTCTGTGCCAAGTTGAAATCACTCATGCTGTTGTTTTCCGCTTCCGGGATCAATACGCCTCCCTGAAGGCCATAGCGCTGGCACAGACGTCCCAGCAGCGCATCCACATCACATACAGGCTGATGCACACGTATCTCCACAATGCCCAGATCTCTGGCCTCCCGGAGCATGCGGCTGACGAGCGGACGGGACACATGCAGCAGATCGGCGATTTCGCCTTGTGTCCGATCCTCCTCATAATACATATGAGCGACCCTGGAAAGCCGCTCTATTTTGTTTTTCCTGTAGTTCATTTTGCATCTCCACCATTCACGAACATGCCTACAGCCAGACTATACACCCCGGACAGACCTCCACCCCCGTCCGATGCAAGCTGTAAAGCATTCAGAGAAGAATTCGAGCTGATCCTTCCCATTGCGTGCAGGCCGCGGTTTCCGCCGCAAGCCGTTCCCTGTTTTCCCTAGGTGTCCTATTACCTTATATACTATCATAAGTATAGCATTTTTTTAATAAAATATCAATAAATCCGTCTATACTTTTACAAAAAATGCGCTATTTTTTTGCGCTCAGGGTGCCATTTTATGTTAAAAATGTGCCTACGAGCTGACAGAATTAACTTTTTCCAATGCTTTTTTCCGTTCGCATATTCATTTTCTGCTCTGCGCCCCTTTTTGGGGTTGGACAGTGCCGCCAATCTCTCTCCATATCCGATTTTCAGCCTGTTTCCCGTCCCGCACGACAGCAGCCGACCAATTTTTTCTTGACAGCCGGAGTGCTTCATGATATGGTAAACAAAATATAAGGGAGTAGTCAGCGCACGGCGTAACTGAGTCAACATACTGGAACACCGGTTCCTGGCTTTGTTTGAAATGACGAGACTTATCTGTAGTACTTGCCGCAGATAGGGTTCGTCTTTTTGTATGTCCCGATCTCCGGCAAAATTCCACAATTTTCGGAAAACAAGGAGCAAATGACATGAATTTATTTGAACTGTTTATTCTGGCGGTCGGCCTTTCCATGGACGCTTTTGCCGTTTCTGTCTGTAAGGGGCTGTCCGTGCGGCAGATCAAACCCAGGCATGCTTGTATTGTCGGCGCATACTTTGGCGGCTTTCAGGCGCTGATGCCGCTCATCGGCTTTGTGCTCGGCGTGCAGTTCCAGCGCTATATCGTCAGCATCGATCACTGGATTGCCTTTATCCTGCTGTTGCTGATCGGTGTAAACATGATCCGTGAATCGCGCGGCGATGCGGAAGAGCTGAACGACTCGTTCACCTTCCCAACCATGCTGCCGCTTGCAATTGCAACGAGCATCGATGCACTGGCCGTCGGCGTCACGTTCGCCTTCCTCCAGGTCAACATCCTGCCCGCCGTGCTGTTCATCGGCTGTACAACCTTTGTCCTGTCCGCAATCGGCCTCAAAATTGGCAATGCCTTCGGCGTCCGCTATAAATCACGCGCCGAGCTGTGCGGCGGTATTGTGCTCATCCTGATGGGATGTAAGATCCTGCTCGAGCATCTTGGATTTCTGCCGTAATCCCTCACTGAAAAAAATGCACTGCGCCGCCGGTAAACCGGCGGCGCATTTCTTTTACATTCCGGTCACACTTTCGTCACAGCAGGTTCGTTGACAGTCCTTTCGTGTCACGGTATAATAAAAACAACGGGGAAACACCGTAAAATCCTCAGTTTTTGCAGTTTTTCCCAATTACAGAGAAAGAATTGAGAGATATGATAGAAAACAACGTAGAACAGTTTACAAAGCTGATCCCGCAGAAAACCGACCTCGTGGGTTTCGCATCCATGGCGGAATCCTTTCAGCGTCTGATGACCTATTACCGCTGTGCGATCATGGAGGTGGAGACAAAATTCCGCGTGCTCGATGTCCAGCTGTCCCTGAACAGTGAAAACAACCCGATTGAAACCATCAAAACCCGCCTCAAACGTCCGGAAAGCATTGCCGCAAAAATCCAGCGGCGCGGCCTTCCATTTACACTGGAAGCCATCGAAAACAACCTGTTTGAT
>CAMGMW010000157.1 GCA_946059285.1 uncultured Clostridia bacterium | reverse complement strand
GCAGCACCTGAGAAAGCACGCTGCCCAGCACATAGCGGTATCCCTCCTCCTTTAGCGCAGTTTCCACCGCTTCGGAAATCGCGCATCCCAGAGAACCGTTGGTGTTGGGGAACTGTGCCAGAATTCGCTTGCCGACTTCGGTCGTATTTGAGGGAGAAGGCGTGACCGATGCGCCGTAGGTCCGCATTACCTCGCGGCGGAACGGCTTTTGCTCATAGGAGACCTTAACCATAAAGACCTTGCAGTCCAGTCCGAAATAGGAACAGGCCATGGAAAGTGCGGTACCCCACTGTCCCGCGCCGGTCTCTGTTGTCACACCTTTCAGACCCTGTTTTTTCGCATAGTATGCCTGCGCAATGGCAGAATTCAGCTTATGGCTGCCGGAGGTGTTGTTGCCTTCAAACTTGTAGTAGATTTTTGCCGGCGTATCCAGCTTTTTTTCCAGGCAGTATGCCCGCACCAGTGGAGACGGGCGGTACATTTTGTAAAAATCACGGATTTCCTCCGGAATCGGAATATACGCGCTCTCGTTGTCCAGTTCCTGCTCCGCCAGCTCGCGGCAAAATACTGCGGATAGCTCCTCTACGGTCATCGGCTGCAGAGTAGCAGGATTCAGCAGCGGAGCCGGTTTGTTTTTCATGTCGGCGCGGAAATTGTACCATGCCTGCGGCATTTCGTTCTCTTCCAGATAAATTTTGTAGGGGATTTTTTCTTGCATGATGATATACTCCTTTCTGATTTACCGGGAAAGGATAAAAAACTCCTGTCCCAGTGATTTGCTGGGACAGGAGTAGGATACTATTCCTGCGGTGCCACCCGGCTTGGCGACTTGCGCCCACTTTGTGCGTACTGTCATACGCCGACTTTTGATAACGAAGTGTCTGCTCCGTCTCGCCTACTTGCTTCAGCTCGCCCTCCGATGCCCATTCATCATATGCTTCCGTGCCGTCTTCCCAGCACCGACAGCTCTCTGTGACTTCCGCAGCATGATTACTTACGCATCCTCAACGGTTTTCTATATTAAAGCACAGTTTGCAGGATTTGTCAAGCCCCCGCTTGATTTTTTCTGTGTCTTCTGCTATGATTAAGAGTACAAAATTATTATAAATATGGAGGCATTGAACATGAAATATACAGGCACTAAAACGGAAGCCAATCTGTGGGAGGCCTTTGCCGGTGAAAGTCAGGCGCGGAACAAGTACACCTATTTTGCCAGCGTTGCAAAAAAGCAGGGCTACGAGCAGATTGCCGCACTGTTCCTGAAAACGGCAGAGAATGAAAAGGAACACGCTAAGCTGTGGTTCAAGGCGCTGGGCGAGCTGGGCAACACACCGGAAAATCTGGCTGCCGCCGCAGCCGGTGAAAACTACGAATGGACAGACATGTATGACCGTTTTGCAAAGGAGGCAGACGAAGAAGGTTTCCATGAGCTGGCAGAACAGTTCCGCGGCGTCGCGCTGATTGAAAAAGCACACGAGGAGCGTTACCGCGCCCTGCTGAACAACATCGATATGCAGCAGGTCTTCGAGAAAGCCGGGGAGACGATGTGGGAATGCCGCAACTGCGGGCATCTTGTCATCGGCAAGAAAGCGCCGGAGGTCTGCCCCGTCTGCGCACATCCGCAGAGTTATTTTGAGGTCCGGGCAGAAAACTATTGATCTTTTCAAATAGGCTTTTTATCCGCATCTGGTAAGCATACATACCGAGCCGCGCTGCAAAGTCTTTTGCAGCGCGGCTCATTTTACCTTTTTGGTCTGCAGTGTTCGAAGATCACTAACCTTCCATCCCTTTTCGCGGCATCTGCCACCTGTTCTGAACGGATCGTCCAGTTGAATTCCTGCACGCCCCAGATGGCACGGCACAGCCGGAAAGAAAGACCGTTGCGGTCCTCCTGCTTATAGGCGACAAAATGCGGGAGGGTAATGAAATTCATCAGCAAATTCTTCAGCAGAAACGCCAACGGCAGTGACAGGTTATTGCGATCTTTGATAAAGTTCGCGGAAAGCTGTCCGCGGATCACATCCGGACGATGCCGGCGCAGCCAGAGCAGGACTCTGGGGTCAAAGGATTCCATGCAGTAACGGACATCGGGATGCTGATCCAGCATTTCGCAGGTCAGGCGGGTCAGTTCCGCGCTGTTTCTGCCCTTCGTTTTGATCTCCACCACCAGCGGCGTCTTTCCCGCGAACGTTGGCAGGATCTCCTCCAAAAACGGGATCTTTTCCTGCGTACCCTCCAGACGCACGGCAGAAAGCTCTTGCGCGGTCATGTCACAGATATTTCTGTCAACTCCGGCGGTACGGATCAGGCTCTCATCATGCATCACAACGAGTCTTTTGTCTTTACTCAAATGCACGTCCAACTCCGCGCCGTAGCCATGCTCTGCCGCCAGCTGAAAGGCGAGCAGGGAGTTTTCCGGGATTCCCTTGTTGCTGTCATGCAGTCCTCTGTGCGCATAATCAAACGCTGCCAAGCCCCAGAAATCTGCCTTTTTCCGCTTTGCGCACAGCGCAAGTACCCACAAAAACAGCAACCCCAGCAGCACACACAGAATGATGATAATAATTTTCATCTGCATCAATCCTCAGCGCCGAGTGCTTCCAGACCTTTT
This sequence comes from uncultured Clostridia bacterium, assembly GCA_946059285.1. The sequence goes on along the minus strand of CAMGMW010000157.1, from coordinate 1,443 downwards.
TTTGCTGTCGGCTTGTTGTCGCCGTGTATCACGAAGAGCATCGTTACGAACGCAAGCACGACAAAGACCGTTGCATACGGGAACAGTGCCGTCATGCCGAGCCGGTCCATCAGGAAGCCGGAGAGCATCGGCGTAACGGTCTGCGCTGCCATACTGGCCGTATAGTAGATACCGGTATACTTGCCGACATCACCGCCACGGCACATTTCAACAACCATCGGGAAGGAGTTGACATTGATGGTCGCCCATCCGATACCGGCAAGTGCAAACATACAGTTCATCAGCAGGGTCGGGCTGCTTTCGCGCAGGAAGCATGCCACGCCGAAAGATGTACCGAGCATCACAACACCGGCAAGGATGGTCTTTTTTCTGCCGACTTTGGAGGAAACGATGCCCACGGGCAGATAGGAGAGAATCGCAGCGGCCTGCGCAATAATCAGCGTGAAGTTATAGTCCTTATTCAAGATGTTGCTCGCATAGACGGAGTACTTGGAGGTCACCGCATTGTAGCCCATGAACCACAGGATAATCGACGCCAGCAGGAAAAACAGCGACCGCCGCTCCGAACCGGTGAGCTTCCGCTTCTCCGACGGTTCGTCTGTCTCCTCATCAATGCCGTACTTTTTGCTTTCCTCGCGCATCTCGCGGACGAAGCGCGGCTCGCGCACCTGCCACATAAAAATTGCCAGCGCCAGCAGCATGATTCCCGCGATCACGGCAAAGTAGGTCGTATAGCTCATAAGTGAATTCTTGACTGAGCTGGTTGCGAACACCATACCCAAACCAAGCACCAAAATACCACCGGCAGAGCCCATCAGATTGATGACCGCATTTGCTTTTGAGCGCAGCGGCTTAATGGTCACATCCGGCATCAGCGCGACTGCCGGAGAGCGGAAGATCGCCATCGAGACCAAAACCACCAGCAGCAAAAGCACGAAGAAAATCAGGGTCGCCGGACTTTCCGCTGTCAGCTGCCATGCGTTTGCCTGTCGCGCAGGGACAACATAGTCGGAATAATGCGGGTTCGTAAACGCTTCCCCTTCGGTATGCTTTTTGATGTCCGTCCATTCGTCCTGCGTGAAATAATCGGAAAGGATGTATTCCTCGCCGTCAACGGTATGTACCGTGCCATCCGTATAGGTAACCTGACTCGGAATCGCACAGAATTGCTCCGCGGTGAACAGATCCTGCAGGACAAACCGTTCCCCCTCCGGCGTCTGCAGCGTTTCGTCCGCCTCATTTTCGTAGATGATCTCCAAAGCAGCCGGATCATCAATGCCCGAAATACCGGCAATGTTTTGCAGCTGCATATTATCCATAAAGGAGAGCCCGACGAAGATGAGCCCGAGCGCCGCGAGCGCGCTGCCGACCGACTTGACCTTCTCTTTTTTGGAGAGCATAACCATGAACATACCCACGGCGGGCGTGCACAGGAAGATCGTT
>CAMGMW010000156.1 GCA_946059285.1 uncultured Clostridia bacterium | reverse complement strand
GATACGATCTTGATCGGTCTGTCCAGGATGCTTGCGGTATTTCCCGGTATGTCGTCCGTTGGCGTGTCCCTCTCAGTCGGTAATGTCTGCGGATTATCACGGGAATATAATTTCCGCTTCTGCTATCTGCTGACACTCGCATACAGTGTGGTTTCTTTTTTCTATCGGTTGATTCGCGCTTTTGCTTTTGGCAGCTTTTCTGCTTCAGTCCTGCTGCTGATGCTGACGGCTGCGATTATGTCATCGGTTTTCGGATATCTTGCAATCCAGTACTTAAAATATCTGGTCCATAAAAACAAATTTAACGTTTTTGCTTACTACTGTTGGGATGCGGTGGCGATCGTACTGATTGTTGCGCTGGTCAACGCATAGGGTGTAAATGAGGGAGTAATTTCATGGCAAAACAATCAAGGAAACAGAACAAGACAACGCAAGCGGCGAAGAATGCCGCAAAGAGCAGTAAGACCCAGCAGATGCAGAATCGCCGCGAAATTGCTGGGATCATTTGTATCCTGCTTTGTATTTTTTCCATTATCTGCTGCTTTGATACGGATGCGTTTTTGATCAAACCAGCTACCAGCCTGATTTCCGGTCTCTTCGGGCAGGTCGGTCGGTATATATTGCCTGTGATTTTAGCGGTAACGGTTGCAATCCTGTTCACCGGGAAATCCAAGCCGATCCGTCTGCGCATTGCCTGCGCATTTTCCATTTTGCTGACTGTGGGTGCAGTTTATCATTTGATCTGCTCGCCAGAGATTACATGGGAATTCAAGATGATTGCAAAACTATATCGCGGCGGTATCGACGGGACCATGGGCGGCCTGCTGGGCGGTTTCCTTGCAGTCTTGCTTAAAACCGGAATCACGGCTGTGGGCGCGTATATCGTTTTGATCGTACTGCTGCTGATCCAGCTTATCACGACCATGAACATGACGGTCAACAGCATCATTACCGCAATCAAAAATCGCCCCCGGGTTGAAAAGCCGGAAAAGCATCCGGAGGAGCCGGAACAGACACCGGCGGAGCGGATTGTCAATCATGTGGCGTATAAGCATATCGAGCGAGTGGAGAAGAAACGCTCCGCGTCGGAGTATGATATTCCGGTGGATGACCCTCCGATGGTACAGACCCAAAAGGATAAAAAGAATAAATCCCGCGTGGTGTCACCGGATGAATTCATTGCACAACAGCGCGAAAAGAAGGAGTCAACCGACCCTCAGCAGGTAACAATGAATGAAATCGAGCTCCATGAGCCGCTTGTGCTTCAACAGGAAAAAACGGCGCAGGAGACAATTACGCCCCCCGCACCGCCCATGCCGGAGGAAATAGAAGCACCGCAGGAGACAGCACCTGCCATTACGATTTTTCCGCCGCTTACGCCTCCTGCCGAGAAGTTGAAAAACGGTGAGGCAACCGCCTGCGCACAAGAGATCGCACAACAGATTGAACAAACGCAGGAGCATGAAAAACCGGAATACGTCTATCCGCCGGTCTCACTTTTGACCATGCGCAAACAGGGGACGGTTGACGCGACCGCTGAAATGCGGGAGAATTCGCAGCGGCTTGCCGACGCGCTTCAGAGCTTTGGCATTGAACCGCACATTGTCAATGTGATCCGCGGACCGTCTGTGACACGCTATGAGCTGGAACTGAACAGAGGTGTTAAGCTCTCCAAGATTACCAACCTTGCCAATGACATAGCCCTTTCTCTTGGCGCGGCCAGTGTGCGCATTTCCGCTATTCCTGATAAAATTTCGGTCGTTGGCATTGAAGTCCCCAACAAGGTAGTGAATACGGTTTTCTGCCGTGAGGTCATTGATTCTCCGACGTTCCGAAACAGCAAGTCCCGCCTTTCGTTTGCTGTCGGTAAGGACATCAGCGGCAACTGCATTGTTGGCGATATTTCTAAGCTACCGCATATGCTGATCGCAGGTACTACCGGCTCCGGTAAGTCGGTGTGCATGAATACGCTCATCATCTCTCTGCTGTATAAATCTAAGCCGGAAGAAGTCCGGCTGATTATGGTGGATCCAAAGATGGTCGAGTTGGGAATCTATAATGGTATTCCCCATTTGCTGATACCGGTGGTGACAGATCCAAAGAAGGCGGCGGGTGCTTTGCAATGGACCGTTGCGGAAATGATGCGCCGCTATCGCCTCATGTCGGAAGCGGGTGTCCGTGATCTGGAGTCTTATAATAAGACTGTGATCAATGACCCGGATCAAAAACCACTGGAGCAGATTGTAGTTGTGATTGATGAGCTGGCGGACTTGATGCTGGTGGCAGCAAAGGAGGTGGAAGAATCTATTTGCCGCATCGCTCAAATGGGACGTGCTTCCGGGATCCATCTGGTCATTGCGACACAGCGTCCCTCGGCAGACGTGATTACCGGTCTGATGAAGGCGAATATCCCGTCGCGAATTGCGTTTGCCGTCTCCTCTGCGATGGAATCCCGCATTATTCTTGACACGCAGGGTGCGGAAAAGCTGGTTGGTAAGGGCGACATGCTCTTTGCGCCACTGGGACAGGGAAAGCCGAAGCGCGTGCAGGGCTGCTTCATTTCGGATGAAGAAGTCCAGGCGGTCGTATCCACGATCAAAGCACAGTCCGAAAGCGACTACTCTACGGAAATCATGGAGCAGATTGATCGCCGGGCGGAGCAGGGAAGTAAAAACACGCAGGAGACTGCGTCGGGTGCGCCCAATGCTTCTGACGGAGACGAGCTGCTTCCGGCAGCTGTGGAGGTTGTCTTGGAGACAGGTCAAGCGTCCGTTTCCATGCTGCAACGCCGCTTGAAGCTGGGTTATGCCCGTGCGGCGCGTATTGTGGACGAGATGGAAGAACGCGGCATTGTCGGTCCGTTTGAGGGTGCAAAGCCCCGCGCAGTTCTGATCACAAAAGAGCAGTGGCAACAAATCCAGAACGGTACATTTGTACCGGAAAATCCTCAGGTGGAGGAAGAAATCTTATAATCTATTTTGCGCTGCATCCGCACAGCGGAGCAACAGCATTGGAGGAGAAAAAATTGAAACACAAAAAACTGCTACAGATCATTGAGCTGGCAGTCCTACTGGCGGTGTTACTGCTGCTGGAGGTCACCGGACTCGGAATGATCAAAACTTTCGGCCTGGAGCTAACTATCATGCAGGTGCCGGTGATTATCGGCGCAATCGTGATCGGTCCCACTGGCGGCGCATTTCTCGGGCTGTCTTTTGGACTGATCAGCTACTGGGAGTGCTTTGGTAAAAGTGCTTTTGGCGTTCAGCTGCTTGCGATCAACCCGCTGCTGACGTTCCTGGTTTGTGTCCCAACACGCACGCTGATGGGCTGGCTGACCGGACTGATCTTTCAGGGAATGGATCGCAAGCTTGCGCACACGAGAGCAGATTTTGCTTCCTATGTAACGGCAAGTCTTTCCGGCGCATTACTCAACACGCTTTTGTTTATGACAACGCTATGTCTCTGCTTTTATCAGACGGAGTACATACAGGGGTTTGTCGGGCAGCTCGGCGCCGGCAGTGTGCTCACGTTTGTGCTAATGTTTGTTGGCGTACAGGGGCTGATTGAGGCGGTTGTCTGTGCAACGGTCGGCGCGGCGGCAGGAAAAGGCGTCCGCCATGCTTTGCACCGTCGAACTTAGTATTTTACGAGCGTTCTTCTGAACGCTCGTTTCAGACTGGCAAAAAACCTTCCGATGAAAGTCTTCGGAGGGAAAGATAGTGTGAAAGAAAACCGTCAGGGTTGTCTTTCGCGTTCAATCAAGGTCGTTTTCTGAACATTTCAGTTCAGAAAACGATGATGGCAGCTTGTCGAAAAAACTTTTTCGACAAGCTGTTACGAGCGTTCTTCGGAACGCTCGTTTTTTATTGTCCTAATTGGGTTGCATCCGTCATAGACTCAATGCAGGAGGGGACAACCATGACACAGGAAGTGAAACAGGCATTGTCTGTCTGCCCATTACAGCTTCGTGCAGCAGCGGAGCGGCTGCCGGAACGGTGCCTTGATTCAATGGAGGAATTGCGTTTGCGCTGCGGCCAGGTTGCCACAGTGCTGTCATCACAGGCGG
>CAMGMW010000155.1 GCA_946059285.1 uncultured Clostridia bacterium | reverse complement strand
TCAGTCGTATCACGTCGTCTGCATAAGATTGCTAGCTTCATAAGGTTAAAAGTCAAAGATCACCTTTGGCATTTTGCCGATTTCAACGGCAATGGTTGCTGTCAGAGTCTCGGATTCCTTGTAAGTTACAGTAACATTTGCATTCAAGGTTGTCCGGTCCTTCGCGGCAGTAAAGATGTTGCCGCTCATCGAGCCGATGTCTGCGGCCTCCTTGCCCTCGGTGGTGGATTCGATCTTCCAGTTGAAGGTATAGCCCTCCGTGCTCATGTCACGGTTATTGCAGCGCGCAACAAGACCCAAATCAGAGGAAGCCTTAAACGCGAGGTTGATCGTGCTCGAGCGGAAAAACAGCTCGTCCGGATCCTGCAGGTCGATGCTGGTAGTGCCCAGCACCTCCTCACCCTTGACAAGGTTGACTACAACGGTGCCCGTTTTTCCATTGGACTGGAACAGACCGGTTGCGTCGATTTCACCATAGGACGCATCTGCCAGTGCCCAGGTCGTTCCCTCAGGGATAGCCACCGGGTAGTCCGCCGTATCAACGCCGGAGGCAGTAAACTGTACCTTTGCACCCGCAATATACAGTTCGTTGTTCGGCGCCAGCGCCGCATGGTCAAAAACGCCGGTGCCGGTTTCCGTAGAAACGAACAGCAGCGTGGAGGAAACCACACGTTCCGGACCATCAGACGGGCTGTTCATAAGCTCCAGCGTGTTGGAGCCTTCCTTTTTTGCCGCGATGGTGGCAGAGCCGCCGCCGTCGAGGTAGATGGCGTCCACAACGCCCTGCAGACGCATGAATTCCGCCAACTCATAGACGCCCATGCCGACAGAAGTGTCCTGTCTGCCATCGGCAAGGATCAAAACGATCGTGCCGTCCGCCTTCAAGCCAATGCTGTTACGCGGCATCGGGTCTGTCTCGGCAGCGCTTCGAACATTGGCGCCATCCTTCACCAGATAGAACGGACCGGAGATTGCCTCGAGCACATCGTCATGGGGCGTGCCGAAATCACGGATCACATATGTACCGTCCTTCAGAAGCGCAAAGTATGGCTCCTCATTATTACCGTTACTTGTCTGGAAGACGTTGCCCTCCATGATCAGATAGCCCAGAGGCTGGCATGTCTGCATGTTGTAGTAATCCGCGTTGGTCGCAATGACTACATTGCCGCCGGTAGCCGCTTCGTAATCAGCCGCCTGACCGGTGGTGGTGCGCAGATCCCACGGCAAGCCCTTTTCTAGCGTTTCCTTACGGCTTTCCGCAGTGCTTCCTTTGGTATAGTAACCGTTATAGGACGCTTTCATCGCGACTTTCGCATCCGGTTGGATGGTCGTCATGTAAGCCCGGACTTGGGAATTTCCCGCTGCAGTGTTCAGGATGATTTCAGAGGTAACGACCCCCTCCATCGCCGTGTGATCTGTCTGTGCGATGAGTAGCTTGCCATCGGGTACCTGCGCTACAGCAGAAGCTGCGGGCAGAATCCCTGCCACCATGCACAGTACAAGCAATGCACACAACGCACGGCGCAGGACAGACTTTCTCTTCCCTTCCACTTTTTTTCCTCCTTAAAAACTTGATTCTACAGTTCTCGAGTATAAGACTCTTTATTTATTCTAACATGGTAGCGTGAAGTTGTCAACACAATTTGCAATTGTACTGCCGTATCAAGGAGTATATCCTCTGCAGAATATATAGAAAAAGTAGTAAAAAGTGACGGAAAACGCAACTTTTTTTCTCTTAAAAATCAATTAAACGAAAAGCGGTTGCGCATTTCCGTAAAAACTGATATAATGAACTACGGAACGGGGCTTCCCCCCTGTCGAAATCCATCAAAAAGAGGTGAGCTGCGCGCCACTAAGGCAGCGCTTTTCAAATGAAGAACATTCCCCGGCGTCTGATTTCGTTCCTTTTAGTCCTTGGGCTTTCCCTGTCGCTGAGCTTCACACTGTACGCTGCACCGGGCGGCGAATGGAACAGCGTATACACCCTGGCGGATCCCGCACTGCCAAATTCACGCGTGAACGCGCAAACCGTAAACGGCAAGTTGACGCTCTTCCTGCCAACAAATCTATCTGCGACTGCGGTATCCCTGTATGCCGAGCTTTCCGAGCCATGTAAAGCGCTTTCCGTCACCGGCAGTCTCGGCGCCGCAAATGCCACAGACGGGCAGCCGGTCGATCTGGTGAAGCTCTGCGGTGAAGCTGATTCCTATACCGTTATCCTGCAGGCACGTACCGCCTCCGGCACCTACACGCAAGAGCTTACACTGATCCCCTCCGGCAACATCGCAGGCATGTATCTTGTCAGCGATGACCCGGAAAACGAAGGCAGAGTCTGGATTGAAAGCAGTCCGGATAAGTCCAATAAAACAACCGGCTCCATGGTGCTCGTAGCGCCGGACGGGACCACAGTCTATAACGGCGCGCTGACCCAGATCAAGGGGCGCGGTAACTCTACCTGGAAGCGGGGCGCAAAAAAGCCCTATCAAATCAAGCTGGCAGAGAAGACAGATCTGCTGCAAACAGGTGATAAGGAGAACAAAGCAAAAACATGGGTGCTGCTTGCGAGCAACTATGATCCTGCTTTGATCCGCAACAGCATTACCTTTGATCTCGCCGCCGCTCTGGGCATGGAATATTATTGTGAATATCGCCCGGTCAACCTGTTCTATGACGGAGAGTACCGCGGTCTGTACCTGCTGTGTGAAAAGGTCGAGGTCAAGAGCGGACGCGTCGATCTCACCGATTTGGAGGGCGCCAATGAGGACGCCAATCCCGACGTGGAGGATCTCACTGCTCTGCCTACCGCAAGGGGCACTACCGTCAACGGCGCCTCCTACTTCTATTGCGAAGGTCTGAAGAATCCCGAAGACATCACCGGAGGCTATCTCTTGGAGATGGATATGGCGGCGCGAGCGGCAGAAGAGAAATGCTACTTCATCACGACCCGGGGCAACTATATTGTCGTTAAAAGCCCGGAATGCTGCAGTAAAGAGCAGATGGATTATATTGCCAGTCTCTATCAGGATTTTGAGGACGCAGTATACAACGGCGGCGTCAACAGCCGTACCGGGAAGTCCTATACTGACTATGTGACACTGGAAAGCATCGTCCAGTGCTATATCATCAATGAGTTCTCCAAAAACCCCGATAACTACGTTACCTCCGCTTTTTTATATAAAGAAGCCGGCAGCGATGTAATGAAAATGGGTCCTGTTTGGGACTATGATATCGCCTACGGTATTGGAAGCGGAACCAACGACCCAGAAGCGGAAAAGCCCACAGGACTGTTCACCGCCTACTATACCTTCGCCCACGCACTTTACGGCATTTCCTCTTTCCGCGCCGAAACACAGCGTCAGTATGCCGCGGTAGAACCGCTGATTTCCGATGTGCTCTGTGGCGAATCCGGCTCAAGCAGCGGAAAATTACGGGCCTTTGTGGATTATCGGGATAGCATTGCCGTTGCCGCGCGCTGCAACTACATGATTTGGAATGTAACGCCGTTTACCTCCGGACATCTGCCCGGCGGCACAACATGGCAGTCCAACTGCGCATATCTTGAAAACTTTCTCAAGGTGCGCAATGCTTTTTTGAAAGAGGAATTTGCCTCCTGGTCAACGGAAGAGTATACTCCGCTGGGGCACTTTATGGATGTACCCCATACTGCCTGGTACTTTGACAGCGTGGAGGCCGCGGCAAACTACGGTCTGATGCAGGGCAAGGGCTGCGGTCTATTTGATCCGAACGCCAAAACCACCCGCGCTGAAGCAGCGCAGCTGATGTACAACATCGGCGCTGCAAACTCCGGTCTGGCGGAACAGCTTTTCTCCGATGTCCCCGTTACGGCATGGTACGCCAGGGCCGTAACCTGGGCGAACAAGAATCATTTAATTCTCGGATATCCTGACGGCAGCTTCCGTCCCAGTGGTCTTTTGACACGTCAGGATATGATGGTGCTGCTGTACCGCTATTCCGGCGAACCGGAGGTCAGCGGCATTGACCTCAGCAGCTTTGCGGACAGCGCTTCCGTTGCCGGATATGCCCGCACCGCGCTGCAATGGGCGGTCAA